>NZ_JBMPQB010000002.1:0-255801 GCF_049725185.1 Pseudactinotalea sp. Z1748
ACCAGCAGCACCAACCCGACAATGATCCGCCCCAGGTCTAGAAGGTCCATAAGTAGGAGTGTAAGGATCACAACCCGAGTCGCGATGAGCACTCCATCGACCCGGTTGAGCACCCGCATGAGGATCCCCAGCGGGACGCCGCCATCGCCCTTGCCGATCTGCTAGCACTGCGGCGCGGCACGTTCAGCTTACGGAACATCACGCAGCACAGCAGCCTCCGTCAGCATCAACTCGAAGCGACCGAGGCCACGGGCAGTTGTCGGCGGAACCTCGCCGTGCGTGTATATGTGCGTCGCCGGGTGCGGAGTCCGCACCCTGATTGAGTGTCAACGCTGTCGACCGAATCGGGCCAGGCAGTGCCACAGCCATTTGACCGCTTGGGGGTCGTAGTTTCCCGACCGTGACGCGATAGCGAGACTGGCCGGTGTGATCTCGCCACCAAGCGTGCGGGCCAACATGACCGGGACGTCGCTGCGGTAGGTCGGGTCAATCTGCTCTACAGCCACCCGGTAGCCGGGATGCACCTCCACGGGCAAGCAGAGTCGACCGAGCACTTGGGCGTGTGCTTGGTAGTCAGTCGGATCGAGAACGATTGCCTCCACGTCCCTCTGAAGCGTCAGACCTCCATGGATCTGCGCTTCTACGTAATCGTTGAGCGGATCATCCAGCGGCAGGTCGGCAGCAGACTCTGGCAGCAGGCTCGGATCAGTGATCCCTGCGTCGGCCAGACGCAGTAGTTCCTCCAGCCGCTCAGGTCCGCCGACGGCCGTCGGCTCGTAGACGCTGTCAGGCCAACAGAAGGTGGCGCGGTCGATCACTTCAGGACGAAGCCTCAAGTACGCCGAACCGAACCTCGGGGACGCGCCGTAGCTGTCATCGCGTCGATTCCAGGCCCCGTACACGGGCCGCTCATTGGCCGGCGCCTCGTCGTACCGACCCTTGAAAAGTCTGCTCTCCCACCGCCAGCGGTCTCCACCCACGTGAGCTGTCAACCCACCGTTTGAGGTGCCCGTCTCCCACTGGCTGCGATACACGCCGCTGGCCGCGATCGCATCGAGCACCGTGCCGTCGCCGAACCGCCATCCCGGTTGGAAATGCACGACGATGCGCGAAGCCATGTGACGAGAGTAGTCAGCGATGTTCTCGCCACGGGGGCTGGAATCGACACCCGCTACTGGGCATGACCGAGTCACCGAAGGACGCGCTAGACCTTCGTCCCCGCATGCGGATCCCGTCCCGGTGAGGGATCCCCAACTGACACAGCCTCGTTCGCACGCTTAGCGACTCCGGGCTGCGTAAAACCACTTCAGTCCTCGCTGTATAGTTCAGCGCATGCTGACCATTGCTTCTCGCCTGGACGTGATGAACCGGTTGGGCCGCGCGCTGGCCGACCCGACCAGGTCCCGGATCATCCTGACGCTGCTCGACCGGCCGGCCTACCCGGCAGAGCTGGCCCGCGATCTGGACCTCACACGCTCCAACGTGTCCAATCATCTGGCGTGCCTGCGCGACTGCGGCATCGTTGCTGCCGAACCCGAGGGCCGCAAGACGCGCTACGAGATCGCCGATCCCCACCTGACGCAGGCGCTGACCGCCCTGGTTGACGTCACCCTCGCGGTTGACGAGAACGCCCCGTGCATCGATCCTGCCTGCTCGGTGCACGGATGCGACGCAGCAGAGGCGGGCGCGTGATCCTGGCTGCGGTCCTGCAGGCAATCGGCCTGTTCATCGCGACCAACATCGACGACATCATCGTGCTCTCCTTGTTCTTCGCCCGCGGCGCGGGCCAACGCGGGACGACCACCCGCATCTTGGTCGGCCAGTACGTGGGGTTCGCCTGCATCCTCGGTGCCGCTGTGCTGGTGACTATCGGAGCCGGAGCATTCCTGCCCTCAGCAGCTATCCCGTACTTCGGGCTCATCCCCCTGGCCCTCGGTCTCTGGGCTGCATGGCAAGCCTGGCGCGGAGACGATGACGACGATGACGCCAAGGTCACGGGCACGAAGGTCAGCGCGTGGACCGTCGCAGGAGTCACCTTCGCCAACGGCGGAGACAACATCGGCGTCTATGTCCCCGTCTTCCTCAGCGTGGAACCCATCGCAGTGGTCGCCTACTGCCTCGTCTTCCTCGCGCTCGTCGCGGTCCTGGTCGTAGTCGCCAAGTTCGTTGCCACCCGGCCGCCGATCGCTGAAGTCCTCGAGCGCTGGGAACACATCCTGTTCCCCATCGTCCTGATCGGCCTCGGCATCGTCATCCTCGTCAGCGGAGGAGCGTTCGGTCTCTGACGGAGCCAAAGCGAACGAGAGAGGTCGCCAGGCTCGACGCTCCGGTATAGGGATCCCTAAGTGGGTCTGTTCGGCACTTCCGGACGACTCGCTGTCGTGGTGGCCTATTCACGCCGGTTCGGTCCTGGATGCGTTCGCTCGTTCGGTGAGCCAGCGGACCTTTCGGTGCTTGCTGATGCCGTCGTAGACCACATCGGGGGCGTCCGATAGGCGGAGCATGCAGAGCGCGAAGAGCCAGAAGAGTTGCTCGGCGAGGAGGTGGTCTCCGACGGTGCCGTCGGTTCTAATCTGTTGGCGATGGTGTGCGAGGTCGTCGCGGGTGGTGACGACTCGTTCCACCCAGAGGTGGGGGTCGATGACGATGAGGTCGAGGAATGGTTGACCGGCGAGGTCCACGCATTGCTTGATGCGCTTGGCGTACTTTACGTGCTTGCCGGTTGTTCGACGGTGTTTGTCGAAGGAGTCGAGTGCGGCGCTGACGTTGAAGATGCGATCTTCGATGACCATGGCTTCGCGGTAGCGAGTCGCCATCACCCGTCCGAGTTCGGTGCGGTAATCGGCGGCGACTGCGAGCCACCGTCCGAGACCTTCGATTCCTCCGAGGTCCGCGAAACTGAAGTACATCTCGTGGCGCTTGATCGGGTCGCACGGAGCAGTCCGGTTGGACCAGCGGATGTAGTAGGTGATGTCGTCTCGCGCATCCCCGATGGGTGTTCCCGCCACGGATAGGAGCGGAATGTCCGGATGATGGAGGACCACCTTCTCGAACTGGGCAGTCTTCCCGGTCGCGATGGACACGAGGTCTTGAAAGTCACTGGCCGTAGCCAGAAAGGTAGCGAGCGGCTGCGGCTCCGGCGTTTGGATCTGCAGTGACCACTCCTGGGCTACCCCCAGATCGTGCACATAGTCACCCGTGCCGCGGAGTCCCTGCGTCAGTCGAAAGGTGAGGTCCTCCTCCTCAATGGACAGCGCAGGGAGAGTCTTCGCGGTGATGACGGCGAACAGGTCTTTGTCCGTTCCTTCGATGCGCGGATACTCGACTTCAAGGCCAGAGTGGCCGACCCAGCCGGTGAGGTGGCGTATGTCGATGACAATTCGGTCAACGCTGAGTTCATCGGGGTCCTCGAACCAAGCCCCTTCCAGGAAGCGGTTGACGTGGACCTTCTCGGCGCGTAGGTCGCTACCGTACTCGCGCGCGCTGAGCCGGAAGGAGTCGAGCAAGGTGTAGGCGCGGTCACCGACCCTGCCGAAGATGAGCGGATAGGTCTGCTGGAACCCGCCTCGGTGCACCCGGTACTTCTGAACCGACCCGTCGGCGAGCACCTTGTCGAGCCAGGCCACGGGGCGCAGTTCGTCGTGGAGATGGAGTTCCCCTCCACTATCGGCACTCCAGGTCAGTGTCCCGAAGACTTGGTGGTCTTCACTGTCCGGGAGCCACCACTTTCCCCGCAGATCGAACGTGTCGGTCATCGCTTTTCCTCCGCAGGGCCATCCATGAGCCTTGGCCGCGACCATACTTGACGCTGGCAGGCGGGTGGGCGAATCGCACCAACTCGCCGCCGTCCTGCGGAGGGACGACGATCTGGCTGACGAGCCAGTGTCGCCGACAACCGAGGCGAACAGCGTTGCAACCATTCGTCTGGAACGTCCTCCTGGGCGGAAGGCAGCGGCTCTTCGATGGTCCGGATGGGCACGTTCCGTACGAGGAACCTCCTCCGGTCACTCTTACCGCTGATCAGCACTGTTGAAGTGGCGCGGCCGACCCTGTCCCGTAGAGGTGGTCCGGTGATCTGACCGGTGACGGGGCCACATGTGGACACATAAGTGGAGATCGTGGAGGTATTGGACTGATCAGCAGGACCTACTGACCCAGAAGGATGGGCCTATCCGGTGTCTTGGTCCGCCAGGAGGGCCAGGTAGCGGTACACGGTGGCCCGGCTGACGCCCAGCAGTTTGCCGATCTCCGGCGGGGTAAGTCCTGCTTGCCGGTACTGGCTGGCTTGTCTGACCTTGTCGCTGTCGGGGGTAACGCTCGGCCGACCGCCCTTGCGGCCGCGGGCGGCGGCCGCCGCCAGTCCAGCCCGAGTGCGTTCGGCCAGTTGGTCCCGCTCCAGTTGGGCGAAGGCGGACATGACTGTGAGCATGGCCTTGCCCATCGGGCCGGTCGTCGCCACGCCTTCGGTCAGTGATCGGAAGTGGATGCCCCGAGACTCGAGAGAGTCCACGAGTTCGAGCAACTGGCGGGTGCTCCGGCCTAGCCGATCGAGTTTCCACACGACCAACTCGTCCCCGGCCCGGGCGTTCTCCAGCAACTTCTCCAGTTGTGGGCGATTGGCCTGCATACCGCTGACGCCGTGGTCCGTGTATACCCTCAGGCATCCCGCGCCTTCGAGGGCTCGGATCTGCGGTTCCGGGTGCTGCTCGAGCGTGCTCACTCGCGCGTACCCGAGGCCTGCCATCTGCACTCCTTCTCAAAAACCCGATCCATTCCGCCTAGTTGAGACTCTAGCGAACGAGACAGTGTATTGAGACGGCTCGCCGAATGCCGTGTCCGGGAAATCGTTGGAACCGCAGCAGAGTCGGGGCGCCTGTTCGGCGGCATGGGAGTGTCTCGTCAAACGAACGATTGATGAGGCAACTGGATGCCGTGCCATGCAAACGACTTCTGCCATTCGTGCAGATGCCTTCTGAAAATGACAAAAGGCGGAAAGGCAGTCCCTGGAACTCGTGTCACTTAACCGGCTCTTCGCGGTTCGTGGTGAACGGCCTGTTGTGATCGGCGTTCACGCTGCGGCTCGCGCGGCGCTGGCCAGGAGTATACGGACCCTGTAGTTGGCGGAGTTCGTGAACCCGCGGCCGGTGCGTTTGATGTTCTTGATGCCGGTGTTCGCACTCTCGACCTTCGCGGTCGTGGCGCCAGTGACGACGAGCACCTCGATGGCCTCCCACCAGGCCACGACGGTGTCGTAGAGCCGGTCGGTCTCGGGCATACGGGCGACCTGGACGTAGTGACCCAGCCGCATCCGCTCCTCCCAGGCCTCAGCCAATGTCTCGGCGTCCAGCAGCCGGCGCAGCTGCTCCTTGACGCCCCAGGCGGCGCCGAGCTCATCGGTGGGGTCGTCCTCGCGGAACACCCGCTGCAGGCGTGCCCAGGCCCGGGGGGAGAGCGAGTCGGCCCCGCGCAGCAGCAGGGCGCGGTGAGCCCAGGACGCATCGCTCTTGCGGCCACGGCGACCGTGCTGCTCACGCGCCAGGCGCTGACGAACCGAGGTCACCATGTCGTTTGCGAGCTTCACGAGGTGGAACTTGTCCACCGACACCGCCGCGCGCGGCAGGTGGGTGCGCAGCGCCTTGCGGAACGCGGCCGAGGGGTCGATCGCCACCACCTCCACTCCCTCGCGCCACTGCGGGGAGCGGTCGGCCAGCCACTGGCCAACTGCCGCGGAGTCGCGGCCGTCCACGATGCCCAGAACCTGGCCAGTGGCGAGGTCGACGAGCGTGGTCATCCACGGCTCGAACCGCCGCCAGGCACCGGTCTCGGTGCGGAACCAGCGCACCGAGCGGTAGCGGTGCTCATCGATACCCAGCCGGCGCACCACCAGCTGGTCCACGTCGGGCAGCCACACCGCCGCGGCCGCTGTCAGTGCCGACTGCACCAGCCACCACGAGACCCGGTGAGCACGGGCCACCTCCGCCGCCGCCCGGCCCGAGTCGATCACCGCTGCCACGAGCTGGTCCTTCAGCCGCCCCGTCGAGCGGGCGAACCGGGGGACCTGGTCGGTGGCCTCGGCGAACGTGCCTCGGGCGCAGAGGCCCTCCTCGCAGAACCAGCGCCGCTTGGCCCACACCACCTCCACGGCCCCGGCCACCGGGATGTCCCGGAGACGCTGCAACTGGCGGGAGTGGACCCGCTGGGCCACCACCCCGCAGTCCGGGCAGCCCGGTGGGTAGGTTGACTCGATCACCACCCGGCGCCCGCCCTCGGGCACGTCGAGGGCCTCGATGACGCGGTAGTCGGGCAGGTTGAAGATCGTGCTCGCAGCATCACGCTGCGAGCCCGTAGGCTCGTTCACAGGCTCGTGGTCCTCTGTCTCGTGGATGTCTCGACAACACCCATCACAGCAGGGCCACGAGCCCTCACACGTCTATGACGCGCTGGACACCTTCACTACGAACCACGGAGAGCCACTTAACCCGTCATCTATTCTATGTCTTGCGAAGGGCCCCGTCGCTCAAGTTGTGACAGCAGCGTGCCCGATCTGACGCGGCACTCCGTCCCGGTGAAGGCTCGGCTTACGGGACGCTCCGACGTGGGCGGATGGCCCTGATGAAACGGCCCAGCGCAAGGTCTGAGCCTTTCGGAACAGATCTGTTGGATAGGCTGCACCGCATCGCTCGGCCCTGCGCCATCCCGGCCTATGCAGCATCGGACCGAGGCCTCCGCGCTGCGAACCCGCCCGCCGTGTCGGTGCGCCCCGGTAGCCTCCAACTATGGATCTCGTGACAGCGCGCGTACGGCGGTATCGCAGCATCGATGACAGCACCTCCTTCGACGTGGAGCGCGGCATCACATGCTTAGTGGGGAAGAACGAATCTGGTAAGACAGCCACCCTCCAGGCGCTCTATAAGTCGCTGCCTGTTGACGACGACGCCGCCTTCGATCTGACGATGGACTATCCATCACATCGCACGCGTGAGGCAACCGCAGCCAAGGTGCCGCCAGAGGTGACTTACCTCAGTTATGAACTAGATGATGACGACGTCCAGGCGGTAGAAGAAGTCCTTGGTCAGGGAGCGTTGACAGGCCGAACCGTCACGTACACAACACGCTACGACGGAAAGAAGACCGTCGTAGTGAAGGTCGACGAGACCGTGGTCGTCCAGCACCTCCTAGACGGGGTCGAACTGCCTCCGAGCGTGGCAGAGACTGCGCGCGATGCGGAAACTGCAGCGGACTTGGTCGCTGTGCTCAAAGAGATGGATGGGTCTAGCCCGGCTGCCGACGCGGTGATAGCGAAGGTTGCCAAGTGGCGGGAATCGTGCGCCACTCTCAAAGCGATCGACATTCTGGATGGACGTCGTCCTCGCTTCGTCTACTTCGGGGATTACGACGTTATGCCCGGCAAAGTGTCGATCCCCGACCTCATCGAACGGCGTGAGGATGGCTCCCTCAGCAGGGGCGAGAAAGCGCTGATGGCGCTCCTGTCGATCGCCGGGGTGAAGCCCGAAGATCTCTCTGCGGCGACCGACTCTGAGGACGCTGAGTACCAGATCCGCAAACTCGAGAACGCCTCCAACACCATCAGTGACGAGGTCTTCCACTATTGGAGCCAGAACGCCGATCTAAGCGTTAGGCTCACGCTCATCCCAGGGCCGGGGCCATCAGCGTCTCGGGCGACGAGGGAACAGGGGCCATTCCTGCAGGTCCGAGTCCAGAACGACCGGCACCGCGTCACTGTCCCCTTTGATGAGCGCTCGCGCGGCTTCGTCTGGTTCTTCTCGTTCCTAGCCTATTTCTCTCAGATCGAGGACGAGTCCTCCTACCCGCTAATCTTGCTACTCGACGAGCCAGGCCTCAGTTTGCATGCCACGGCTCAGCATGACCTCCTCCGATTCATCCAGGAACGTCTCGCTACCGAGCACCGGGTGTTGTTCACCACGCATTCGCCCTTCATGGTCGACGCGCAGAAGTTTGGCCAGGTCCGCACGGTCATCGACTCCAGGGAGACGGGGACTGTGGTCTCTGCCGATGTGCTGCGTGCGGATGCCGAGTCGGCATTCCCGCTGCACGCCGCGATGGGTGTCGAATTGACGCAGACCCTCTTCGTCGGACCGAACGTGCTGTTCGTCGAGGGTCCGTCTGACCTTGTGTACATCAACTTCTTATCGGAGGCAGTCAAAGCGGACGGTGGCACTGGCCTCGATTCCCGGTGGGCCGTCGTGCCTGGCGGAGGCCTGTCAAAGTTGCCTGTCTTTCTGAACCTGTTCGGCGCCAACGACATCACAACTGCGGTCCTAGTCGACTCCTCAGCGGGCAACGGTGCCGAGATGGCGAAGTTGCGGACCGCAGGCAAGGTGTTCGAGGGAGGCCTCGTGGCAGTGGGTGATGTGGTGAACAGTGACGAGGCAGACATCGAGGATCTGTTCTCCGCGAGCTTCTATCTTTCCCTGGTGAACCCTGCGTACGCGGGCGCGCTGCAAAGCCGGAAACTCACGGTGAAGGAACTGCCGAAGGGCGTCCGGATGGTGAAGCGTGTTGCCGCATACTTCGAGGCCGAGGGAATCAACGGTGGAAAGTTCAATCATTTCTCTCCTGCAGGGGTGCTCCTTCGCGCCGAGGTAAAACTTCCGAAACTCGATGCGGGAACACTCCAGCGAGCCGCTGATCTCTTTGGCAGAATCAACTCTCTGCTCCCTGTGAACTGAGGCAGAGCCTCCATCGAGAGGCGGCGACCTATCCAACCTTGCCCACTGCGCTGTATCCGGGTCCCTCCGACGCCAGGGGCATGCGGTGAGTTTTCCGTGACCTAACCATCGTCTCTTGGGCGACGTGGCCGCTTTCAGGGTCGGCTTCAGCCTCAACGGTCGGACCAGCCTGGCATGCTGGGCGTATGTAGGTAGCAGGCCTAAGTAACGATCTTCGCATATTTACTCGATGTTAAAATGGCATATAGATTATGCCTAGCGACAGAACAGGAAAACGAAACGTGGCGCTTAAGAAGTCAGACCTTTACGCGTCTTTGTGGGCGAGTTGTGACCAACTTCGAGGGGGCATGGATGCGAGTCAGTATAAAGATTACATACTTACCCTACTATTCGTTAAATACGTCTCCGATAAAGCGAAAGCCGACACGAACGGTCTAATCGTTATTCCCGAGGGTGGATCGTTCGACGATATGCTCGCCGCTAAGGGCGACAAGGAGATCGGTGACCGGTTCAACAAGATCATCGGTAAACTCGCTGAAGCCAACGACTTGCGCAACGTTATTGACTTGGCTGACTTCAACGATGAAGAGAAACTTGGTCGAGGTAAGGAGATGCAGGACCGCCTCTCCAAACTCGTCACGATCTTCAACGACCTCGACTTCGGCGGCTCCCGCGCAGAAGGCGATGACCTGCTGGGCGACGCCTACGAATACCTAATGCGCCACTTCGCTACCGAGTCGGGTAAAAGCAAGGGGCAGTTCTACACCCCTGCTGAGGTCTCGCGCATCCTGGCCAATGTCGTCGGCATCAATCGCCAGACTCGCCAGGACCAGACCGTCTACGACCCCGCCGCCGGATCGGGCTCGCTCCTGCTCAAGGCAGCCAGCAACGCACCGCGAGGTATGACGATCTACGGCCAGGAGAAGGACAACGCCACCTGGGCGCTGGCCAGGATGAACATGATCCTGCACGGCAACGAGATCGCCGACATTGCCAAGGGCGACACCATCACCAGTCCGCAGTTCGTCAGCGGCAACCAACTCAAGACCTTCGACTACGTCGTGATGAACCCGCCGTTCTCCGTGAAGTCATGGAACAACGGTCTGGAGAACGACTTCGGCCGCTTCGAATACGGTCGCCCGCCGGAGAAGAACGGCGACTACGCCTTTCTACTGCACGCCCTCAAGTCCCTCAAGAGCACCGGCAAGGCAGCCATCATCCTCCCGCACGGCGTGCTGTTTCGCGGCAACGCCGAAGCCAGCATCCGCACCCGGTTGTTGAAGCAGGGCTTTATCAAGGGGATCATCGGACTGCCCGCCAATCTGTTTTATGGCACCGGCATCCCCGCCTGCATCGTCATCCTCGACAAGGAGAATGCAGTCGGCCGCACGGGCGTCTTCATGATCGACGCCTCCAAGGGCTTCACCAAGGACGGTGCCAAGAACCGGCTACGCGACCAAGACATCCATCGAGTAGTCGATACCTTCAACCAGCAGATCGAGATCGACCGCTACTCGCGCATGGTCCCGATGAGCGAGATCGCCGACCCCAAGAACGACTACAACCTCAACATCCCCCGCTATATCGACTCCTCCGAGCCGGAGGATATCCAGGACCTCTCCGCTCATCTGCACGGCGGCATCCCAGACCGCGACCTCGATGCGCTATCCGAGTACTGGGAGCCCTTCCCGCAGTTGCGTGATCAACTGTTCACGCCGAATCGCCCCGGCTACAGCGACCTCGCCGTCGAAGTCGACCAAGTGCAGCAGACCATCCTGGATGCACCCGGCTTCCACAAACTCCGCGACCAAGTCAGCGGCATTGTCGCGGACTGGTTCATCCACTGGCGCCCGCGACTGGTAGCGATCGACGCCGACACCAAGCCAGTCGACCTCATCGGCGAAATGAGCGATGACTTCCTCGCACGGTTCCGATCGGTGCCACTGCTCGATGAGTACGACGCCTACCAGGAACTCATGACCTACTGGCACGACGTCATGCACGACGACATTTTTCTGCTCATGAACGAGGGATGGGTCACTGCCAGCAAGCCCCGCAAGACCATCGAGGACAAGGAGCGCAAACTCTCCGAGACGCCCGATCTGGTGGTCGGCACTGGCCGCAAGGCGACCAAGTACAAGATGGATCTCATCCCACCGGCGCTCATCGTGGCGCGCTACTTCCCTAAAGCGCAGAGCACGGTCGAAGACCGCCTTGCTACAGCCGAAGTCGCCACGCGCGCCGTCGAGGAGTGCATCGAAGAGCACACCGTCGAGGACGGACTGCTCGCCGAGGCAATGGACGACGACAAGATCACCAAGGCGCTCGTCGCAGCACGACTCAAGGCGATCAAGACCGACGGCGACCCTGAGGAAGTCAAAGCCCTCCGGCACGCCACCAGCCTGTACAACGCCGAAGCCACTGCCAAGAAGTCCGTCAAGGACGCTCAGGCCGAACTGGACCTCGCAACGCTGAAGAAGTATGGCGACCTTTCTGAGACTGACGCTCAGACGCTCGTGCTTGAGGACAAGTGGCACACCACGATCGCCAACCGGATCGACGGCGAAGTGACCGCCCTGACGCTTGACCTCGTCGACCGTCTCCAAGTACTCGGTGAGCGCTACGCCGAGACTGTGGACGATCTTGATGACGAACTCAAGAAACTGGAAGCCAGGGTATTCCGCCACCTCGCAGTCATGGGAGTTGAGGAATGAAACACTCCGCGCACCCCGCTTCTGGCCAGCGTGCAATCACCTTGGGTGAGATTGCGAAACTGTACCAATCGAGGACGATATCTGGTCATGAGTTGACGCCTCATGGTTACCCCGTCTACGGCGCCAATGGTCACATCGGCTACTACTCAAACTTCAACCATTATCAGTCACAAATTGCCGTGACGTGCCGTGGTAACACTTGCGGCCGTGTCAATTTTGTGCCGCCGCGGAGTTGGATTACGGGTAATGCGATGGTCGTCAACGTCGATGGCCGAAGCGACGTTGATAAGCGTTTTCTGTTCCACTACCTGAACGGGCAGGATCTGACGGGCCTAATAACTGGATCAGGGCAACCGCAGATTGTGCGCGGACCTCTGGCACGTCTAGAGATCCTCTTGCCTGCGTTGTCCGAGCAGCAACGGATCGCTGCAGTAGCGGACGAGGCCGATGATCTGATCGCCACGCTTGAACTCGTGATCGCCAAGAAGCAGGCGATAAAGCAGGGCATGATGCAGCAACTCCTGACCGGCCGCACCCGCCTGCCTGGGTTTATGGATAGGTGGTCACCAGTGAGGCTGCGAGACGCGGGTGGCACATACGGTGGGCTTGTCGGCAAGACCAAGGAGGACTTCGGAACCGGTTCAGCGACGTTCGTGACGTTTATGGAGGTCATGCAAGGCGTACGGCTACGCGGACGTCGTCTCGCACCGGTAAGGGTGCGCCCAACTGAGCGTCAGAACCGCGTGCTGCGTGGGGACGTTCTATTCAACGGCTCGTCTGAGACTCCCGAGGAGGTGGCACTCGCGGCCGTCGTGGACTACGACCCGAACCCGGCGACCTACCTCAACAGTTTCTGCTTTGGTTACCGTCTGAAGACCCATGATCAGATCGATCCGACCTACTTGGCTCACTTCTTCAGATCTCATCAGGGTCGCGAGGCTGTGTCCGTACTCGCCCAGGGCGCGACCAGGTACAACATCGCGAAGACCAAACTGTTGGACGTGGCTCCGTTGTTGCCGTCCATCGATGAGCAGCGGGCGATCGTCACTGTTCTGTCCGACGTTGAGGCCGAGATCGAAGGGCTGAACGCTCGACTCACCAAGGCCCGCGCCATCAAGACCGGCATGATGCAAGAATTGCTCACTGGCCGCACTCGCCTGCCAGTCGAGGAGGGCGCGGCATGAACACCGAGTGGGCAATTGAGAAACTCGACGACTTCATTAAGGCTACGACGGTGACCTATGTGGCCTCGCCGCCCAACACGATCGGCTTTCACAGTTATAGGACGGAGGCAGCCGAAGATGAGGTTGTCAAACGTGCACAGATTGTTGAGCAGATTCTCGACCGAGTAGTTCCGAGTTGGCGAAGTGAGATTAAGAAGAAGGATCGACAGAAGTGGTCAGTGCATTACGAGGCATCGGTCAGGGCGCGGGAGGCGCTTCTTCGCGCAGATGAAGTGCGTCAGAACCTCGGTGAAGACGCGCCAGAGTTGTCGGCAGCGGAGTTGCACGCGTGGATCTGGAGCGGTGCGCGGTCGTTATGGAAGTCGGGCCACTATCGTGAGGCCGTCGAGGGTGCGATTAAGAAACTCAACGCGGAGACGCAGAACAAGGTTGGACGTCGCGACGCAAGCGAGGCAAATCTGTTTAAACAAGCCTTTTCGATGGACGCGCCGAGGGTTGATAAGTCGCGCCTCCGCCGCATGGAGGACGACGGCAGTGACACCTACAAGTCAGTGCAGCGCGGCGCGATGACGCTAGCCGAAGGGGTCTTCGCGGGGATCCGCAACCCGCTGAGTCATGAGGCTGACCAGGAACTTTCCGAGCAGGAGGCACTGGAGTATCTGGCAGCGCTCAGCGTGCTGGCCCGATGGGTCGATCTTGCGACAGTGGAGACCGCCTCATGAGCGACGTCGGTCAGATTGAACGCATGACGCAGCAACGAGTAGTCGACCTGTTCCGTGAGCAACTCGGCTACGACTACCTGGGCGACTGGGGATACCGCGAGGGCAACTCGAACGTGGAGGAAGATCTACTGAAGCAGAACCTGCGGGCTCGGGGCTACGACGACAACCTGATCACTCGTGCTCTCGATCAACTCGCCAAAGCCGTTGCGGTCGGCGCTGGCCACGATCTGTATGAAGCAAACCGCGACGTTTACCAGTTGCTGCGTTACGGCGTGAAGGTCAAGCCCGGCATCGGCGAGCAGACCGAGACGGTCTGGCTGATCGACTGGAGCAGGCCCGAGGCCAATCACTTCGCTATTGCGGAGGAAGTGACTGTCCTGGGGCAGCACAACAAGCGGCCGGATGTCGTGCTCTATGTCAACGGGCTGGCGCTGGCGACGCTAGAACTGAAGCGTTCAAAGGTGTCCGTCACTGAAGGCATCCGGCAGACGATCGGCAATCAGCGACAGGAGTTCATCCGCCCCTTCTTCTCTACTGTGCAGTTCGTCTTTGCGGGTAATGACGTCGAAGGTCTGCGCTACGGCGTTACTGGCACCAAAGAGAAGTACTGGCTGGAGTGGAAAGAACCCTCCGATGTTGAGGCCCCACTGGAGCGCTCGTTGCAGCAGATGTGCAACAAGTCGCGCTTCCTTGAACTGATCCATGACTTCATCGTCTTTGACGCCGGTACGAAGAAGGGACCGCGTCACAACCAGTACTTCGGCGTGAAGGCCGCCCAGGAACGCATCGCCAAGCGAGAGGGCGGCATCATCTGGCACACCCAAGGATCAGGCAAAAGCCTGACGATGGTCTGGCTAGCCAAGTGGATTCGAGAGCATCAGCCGGACGCGCGGGTGTTGCTCATCACTGATCGCACGGAACTCGATGAGCAGATCGAGAGCGTCTTCAAGGGCGTCAATGAGCAGATCTACCGCACCAAGAGCGGCGCCGACCTGCTCAGCACGCTGAATACGTCGTCGGAGTGGCTGATCGGCTCGTTGGTGCACAAGTTCCGCGGCTCGGATGACGAGCAGGAACTTGACGCCGCGAGCGAGGACTTCATCGCCGAACTCAACACGACCATGCCTAAGGATTTCAAGGCTAAGGGCAACATCTTCGTGTTCGTCGATGAGGCCCATCGCACTCAATCGGGCAAAATGCATCGGGCGATGAAGCAACTCCTGCCCGAAGCGATGTTCATCGGCTTCACTGGCACTCCCCTGCTGGAGGCCGACAAAGCCACCAGTATCGAGACCTTCGGCTCTTTCATTCATACCTACAAGTTTGATGAGGCCGTCTCTGATGGCGTGGTGCTGGACCTGCGCTACGAGGCCCGCAATATCGATCAGCACCTGACGTCTCCGGCCAACGTGGACAAGTGGTTTGAGGTCAAGACCCAGGGAATGACCGATCTGTCCAAGGCGGAGTTGAAGAAGCGCTGGGGCACGATGCAGAAGGTCGTTTCCAGCGAGCCGCGTTCCAAGCAGATCGTCAACGACATCCTGATCGACATGGAGACCAAGCCGCGCCTGATGAATGGTCGCGGCAACGCCATGTTGGTGGCCTCATCGATCTACCAAGCCTGCAAACTCTATGACCTGTTCGTGGCGGCTGGCTTCAAGGGCAAGTGCGCCATTGTCACCAGTTACCAGCCTCACGCTGGCGATATTTCCAAAGAGGACTCCGGCGAAGGCAAGACTGAGAAGATCCGTCAGTACGATACCTACCGCAAGATGCTGGCCGACTACTTCGACGAGCCTGAGGATGTCGCCGTGGGTAAGGTCGAGGAGTTCGAGCAGGCCGTCAAGAAGCAGTTCATCGAGAACCCCGGCCAGATGCGGCTACTGATTGTGGTCGACAAACTCCTGACCGGTTTTGACGCTCCGTCTGCGACCTATCTCTATATCGATAAGAAGATGCGCGATCATGGCCTGTTCCAGGCCATCTGCCGAGTCAACCGCCTTGATGGTGAGGACAAGGACTACGGCTACATCATCGACTACCAGGACCTGTTCAACTCCCTGGAAGATGCCATCACCGACTACACATCCGGTGCCCTGGATGGCTATGAGAAGAGTGACATCGATGGCCTTTTGACCGACCGGATCGACAAGGCCCGCGAGGACCTGGACGACGCGCTGGAGCGCATCCGCGCCCTCTGCGAGCCCGTCACCCCACCCCGAGGCACGCTGCAGTATCAGCAGTACTTCTGCGCCGCTGAGTCAGGTAACGCCGAGCAACTCAAGGCCAATGAACCCAAGCGAGTTGAACTGTATAAAGCCGTGGCAGCCGTTTCCCGCGCCTACGCCAACCTCGGCAACGAGATGACCGACGCCGGATACACCGAGACCGAGGCCGAAGCCATCAGGTCTGAGATTGCCCATTACCTCGATGTGCGCGCTGAGGTGAAACTCGGCGCTGGCGAGGATGTGGATTTCAAGCAGTACGAAGCCGGGATGCGGTTTCTGCTCGATACCTACATCCAGGCCAGCGCTTCGCAGACTGTGTCGAACTTCGAAGATGCCGGACTTATCGACCTCATCGTCAATCTCGGCTCTGGCGCCATCGACAAACTGCCCGAGGGCGTCAAGAAGGATCCCGAGGCCGTCGCCGAGACGATCACCAACAACATGCGCAAGGTGATCATCGACGAACGCGCCATGAACCCGAAGTACTACGACCGCATGAGCGAACTGCTCGACGCCATCATCGAAGAACGCCGTAAGGGTGCCCTTGAGTACCAGAAGTACCTCGAGAAACTGCTCGACGCCGCGAAGCAACTCGGCACCAAAGAATCCGATGCCAAGTACCCAAGTTGGGCCGACAATGGCGCCAAGCGCGCGCTGGTGGACTTCTTCCATCCGCAAGGCGATCTTGCCGTCGAGGTCGATGAAGTGGTGCGGCACACCAAGCCGCACGGCTGGGTCGGGAACCCGATGAAGGAGCGCTTGGTACGCAATGCGATCAAGAGGACCCTGCCTGCCGATTACGACAACTTCGATGAACTCTTTGAACTCGTAAAGGCCCGCGATGAGTACCGCTAGCGCCTACATGACCGTCCGCGGGATCGACGTTGATGTCATCTACAAGGACGTCAAGAACCTGCACATCGGGGTCTACCCACCCATGGGCCGAGTGCGCGTGGCAGCCCCATCACGGCTCGATGATGACCAAGTACGCCTTGCCATCATCCAGCGCCTACCGTGGATCAAGCGTCAGCGCCAGGAACTCCAGGACGCTCCGCGCCAATCTGAGCGTGAGATGGTCACCGGTGAATCCCACTACGTCTGGGGACTTCGCCGACGCCTGAAAGTGGTCGAACGACCAGGCCGCGCCCACCTGGAGATCGACGGCGAACGCCTGGTGCTTTACGTATCGCCCGACGCCTCACCCGAGACGCGCCGCAAGCACCTGGACCAATGGTACCGGCAACAACTACGAGCCACCCTGCCCGACCTCATCGCAAAGTGGGAGGCCAAACTCGCCGTGTCAGTGCCACGGTGGACAATCAGGCGGATGAAGACCAAGTGGGGATCCTGCAACCGCGAAACCAGACACATCTGGTTCAACGTCGAACTGGCCAAGAAGCACCCTGACTGTCTGGAGTACATCGCCGTACACGAGATGACGCACTACTTCGAACGCAACCACACCGAGAAGTTCATCAAACTCATGGACACCCACCTCCCCGACTGGCGCGGTCGGCGCGACGAGTTGAATGGGTCCCCACTGGCCGAGGAGGAGTGGAAGTAGCCGCATTGGAAGAGATGTTGGCTTGGTGGACCCGTGGACTGGGGCATCGAGCGAAGGGTTCAGCGCTGCTGGGGAGTTGCATGAGATCTCCAGGCAGCGTGGTGATGCCGATGTTTGAGCGCTGGACTGATTGTCAGTCGTGAGGTAGCGCGCTCGAGACCGGCACGAAGTTGGTCAGAGTGCATATCGATATAGCGCTGTGTGGTCGCGAGCGATGAATGACCCAAGAGTGCTTGGACAAGACGCACATCACCGGTTTCTTGGTGGGTGAGGGTGGCGAACCGGTGGCGGAGTTGGTGCAAGGTCACGTCGCGGGGCAGGATCCGGGAGATCAGTGTGCCGACCCATCGTGGACTGAGGTGGCCGTTGTCGTTGCCGGGGAAGGCGTAGCCGCCACCGCTGAGGGTGGCCTCGCGGATTGCAACGGACAGGCTCGCGCTGAGCGGGAGTATGCGGTTGCGGTTCCCTTTGCCGTGTACGAGAAGGGACCAGCCGTCGAGGTCTTCGACGAGGTCACGACTGTGCACCAGCGCGATCTCGGTACGTCGCAATCCGAGTTCGCCGGCGAGCCGTAAGATTAGCCGCTCCCGGAGGCTGGCGTGCTCCCATGCCTTGAGGATTGCGCTGTCTGGAGCAGGTCGACGTGAGTTCAGGCTTGCCACCACTCGCGGTAGTGCCGAGGAAGGGTCGTGCGCGATACGTCCCGTGCCGTGCCCCCACGCGTAGAAGCCGGTGATGGCGTTCCGACTACCGCGGCGGGTCTCGGTGGCCCAGCGCTGTGATCCGCTGAACCCGATCAGGTCGTCGGCACTCAGGGACCAGGGGCCCTGGCCCGATCGCGCGGCCCATTTGGCCAGTAGTGCTACTCGCTCGAGGTAGGAGCCGATCGTAGTTTCAGCACGACCTGCCGCTCGCAGAGCGGTGACCCACTGTGCGAGGGCGTCTGTCCAAACTGGTGGAAGTGAATGCATGCGTCTGGTGTGGCCGGTTGGGAATGGGGGCCACGTCGCACTATCGCTGGGTGGGCGCATGCACGGCGTCTTCTGGTGGTGGAATGTGGATAGAGATCCATCAGGACGGGCACCTGTGGATAAGGATGCACCTCGGCAAAATCTGTGGATAGGCCTCGCTAGTGGTTTCCGTTCCGCACCGGCGCGACGCCCACATCCGGTAGCGCTGCGGACCCATGATGCCCTCCGAGAAGCGGGTGCAGCGGAGTAGCCGCACGAACGCCTGCGGCCAGATGTGGTGGCCGACTACCTTGTCGGCCCCGGATTTCATCCTCGCGCCGTGTTGGGGGACTCATGCTCCTGCCGCTTGTCGAAGTTCGCGGTAGTCGGCGAGGCCGATGACGGGTGCGAGGTGGACCTCAGACTCCGGATCAGAAGGTTGGGGGTTCGAGTCCCTCCGGGCGCGCTTCGTTTGAGACAGCGAACCAGAACCCCCGTCAGACATTCTCTGGCGGGGGTTCTGTGTGCCCGCCGTGGCCACGAACTGAGTCATCGGCACACCGAGCACCTCGGCAAGAGCGCCCAGGTCATCGATGTCCATGGCCACTCGACCGGAGAGTCGTCGCGCCCAATAGGGTTGGGAGTCGCCGAGCATACGCGCGAGTTCACCCGCTAGGCGACTTGCCGAACTCAGCGGGCAACTCGCCTGGCACCGCGAGCGGGCAGTCAGTGCAGGGCGCAGTGGTTGCGAGCGACTTGCAGGCCCGGGTGCGCGCTGCTGGGATCGATGCTGGCCTGGTCGACCTTGAGGCAGCGAAGGCTGAGCTTCTCGGGGTCCGGATGGGTCACCGGATTGGGAACCGCACGGCGTATCTGGCCGGCGCAATCATCCGAGAGCCCTGGCGCTGGCCGCTTCCGGCCGGTGGTGCGCCCATACCCGGCGTACCAGAACGCGCCTCGGAGCGCCGGGGTCCGGCGGTTCGCAAACGAGTGGCATCGGCGTGCCGGGGTGTGGCCACGGGTGGCTGTGGTGGGAAGCCGCAGACCGGGGTGGAGGAATGCCCGGAATGTGAACGGACCGAGGATGTGTCCGCTCCACCTGATCCGACCGAGGTCCGCCCGCCGGACAAGGTCGCCTGATGGCGGCAGGAGAAGCAGCGGTGAGGATGCTCCAGAGCCCCAGCCCGGTAGTGGACGTGCTGCTGGGCGAGGTTGATGACCTGGCGGGGTATGTCCGCCGCCGAGTGGTGGATCCCGATGGCGCTCGGCGTACCGCTATGACTGCGACCTGGGCAGCCCTGGGGGGTTCGTGTTCGATATCGCCGCGAAGGTGACCGGTTGGCACCGGGCACGGCTGGCTGCCCGGGGTGCTGAGCAACGGCGGCGGCTCAGTTCGCGGCCCGTCGGCGCGACCGGAGGCGCCAATCAAGACCGTGATGATCCGGGGGCGTTTACCGGTGTCGCCGAGGACCGTGTCACAGTAAGTGACCCGTTGGAAGTGCTACTGGCGGGCGAAGGACCGGGCCCGTGGCTGCAACGACCAGGGCGCCACCGGGCTGCTGGTCGCATGTCATCGGGTCCTGCGGTGGGTCAACCGAAGGGTGAAAGGGGTGAACGATGAGATCACAGCGGGAATCGAGGCTCTCCAAGCCTGGTCCGAAGGGACGTGTGGGGTGGGGCGCGGTTGCGGTGCTCGTCGGTGCAGCCATCCTGATCGGTTGCAGCGGCGACGATCACGGGCCTTCGCAGCACGCCGAGTCGCTGGCCCAGCAGTCCGCGGCGGTCGCTGAGGGCCCCCGCGAGGGAAAGCAGCACCAGGATGCCAAGGGTGGCGGGCAGGGGCACCATCACCGGGGGCCCGGGGGGCCGATGCAAGACATGGGCAGGCAGAACCCGGGCGTAGGTGAGCACCCAACGTGGGAAGCGGCCGATCGGGACAGTGCTTTGCAGCGCGGCCGCGAAGCGATGGAGTCCTTCGCGCGCCCTGCGTTGGCGCAGGTGGAGTGGTTGGAGGCGATGCTGGCGTTCACTGCCCCTGTGAATGACGGTGCTGGTGACTGGCCGTGACGGAGGAACTCAGCGGGTTGCGGGGCCGGTGTCCCTGAGCGTGGACAGCGCCGCGCGCAGTCGCGCGTCGGCGTCGTCAGCGACTTCGCGCACCTGGGGACTGTCGCTGAGCTGGACCATGGTCTGCGGGTCGATCGCCTCCACGGTGGTCTGCTCGTCGTCGTTGCCGCGGCGGACCACGACATTGCAGGGCAGTAGGACACCGAGCTCCGGTTCGGCTGCCAGGGCCTTGCTGGCCAGACCGGGGTTGCAGGCGCCCAAGATCACGTAGTCCCCGACGGCCTGGCCGGCCTCTTCACCCAGCTTGGTGGTGAAGGTCGCCTTGACGTCGACCTCGGTGAGGATGCCGAAACCCTGGTCTGCTAGAGCGGTGCGGGTGCGTTCCACGGCCTGCTCGTAGGACAGGGGACGGTGACGGTGTGGGTGTAGGCCATGGTCAACTCCTTCGACAGATCGTCGACGGCGTGCGGCTTCAGGGTTTCAGGCTCCCCGTGGGTTTAGGTCAGGGAGAGGAACAGCTTCTCCAGATCCTTCTTGTCCATGGTCTCGTCCGGATTGGCCAGGCACTGTTCGAGGCCGCTGGCGATGATCGCGAAACCGGCCCTATCCAGGGCCTTGGATACCGCCGAGAGTTGGGTGACGACGTCCTTGCAGTCGCGGCCCTCCTCGATTATGCGCACCACTGCACCGAACTGTCCCTGGGCGCGCTTGAGTCGATTGATCACGGGGGTCAGTTCGGTGATGTCCAGTTGCACGGGGGTCTCCCGAGGTGGTGCGGGGCGTGACCCCAGCTTATACCTGCGGGGGTGCCTTGCATACCCCCCGAGGTATCTGTAAGACTTGGCGACGCCCTGATTCTCAGAACACTTCGGAGAGAGATTCATGACCACCGCTTCCACCACCATCTCCACCCTTGAGCCGACGACCCTGCGCCAGTGGATGACCGAGCACCAGGACCTGGTGATCATCGACGTGCGCTCCGCGGCCGAGTTCAAGTCCCTGCACATCCGTGGGTCCTACAACGTGCCCCTGCCCCTGCTGTCCGAGCACACCTCCGATCTGGCAGCCCGGCTGGGTCAGCGTGTCGTGCTGGTCTGCCAGTCCGGGGTGAGGGCCGAGCAGGCCCGCCAGAAACTGTCCGGCGCCGGGATCGACACCGCCTACGTGCTCACCGGTGGAGCCCCAGGTTTCGCCGACGCCGGCGGTGACGTCGTGCGCGGGGCGCAGCGCTGGGACTTGGAGCGTCAGGTGCGCATGGTCGCCGGCTCCCTGGTCCTCACCGGGCTGGCGGGGGGCCGGTTCCTCTCCCCGAAGCTGCGCACCGTGGCCGGGATCATCGGCATCGGGCTGACCTTCTCTGCCGCCTCTAACACCTGCGCGATGGGCAGGGCCCTGGCGGCCATGCCCTGGAACAAGACGGCGGAGGAGCCCACCGCCGCCACGACCATCAACCAGATCCCCACCGCCTGATCCCAGGGCCAGCCCGTTTGGCACCCCCGCACCTTCAGCAGCCCAAGGAGCAGTCATGTCAGAGATCACCATCGCCGACGCCGATCAGCGCCGCACCCAGGACCAGGTCCTCGACGTCCGGTAGGACTTCGAGGTCGCCGAGGGCATGATGCCCCGGCGCCCTCCACATCCCCATGGGCCAGCTGAACACCCGCCTCCTGAGGTGGAGAAAGCCCGCCCGATCATCGTGGTCTGCCGCAGCGGCAACCGCAGCGCCCGGGTGGCTGATGCACTCAACGGCGCCGGCTGCACCGCCGACACCATGGCCGGGGGCCTGACCACCCGTTGAGACCTGCCTGCTGAGCCGGAAGACAAGGACACCCCCATAACCCTCACGCTCGCGCTGACCCTGCTGCTGTCGGTGATGATCGGACTTTCGCTCGGCCTGCTGGGCGGGGGCGGGTCCATCCTTACCGTCCCGATCCTCACCTACGTGGCCGGGCTGGACCCTAAGGAGGCCATCGCCGCCTCCCTGTTCGTCGTCGGGGTAACCTCCGCGTTCAGTGCCATCACCCACGCCCGCCACCGGCGGGTGAAGTGGCGCACCGGGCTGGTCTTTGGTGCGGCCGGCATGGCCGGGGCGTTCCTGGGCGGGATCCTGGGCGGGCACATCCCCGGCACCGTTCTGATGATCGCCTTCGCCCTGATGATGGTGGCCACCTCCCTGGCCATGATCCGCGGACGCAAGAACAACTCCGCCAAAGCCCACGACGGCGAGCTGCCCGTGGGCAAGGTGATCGCCGAGGGCCTGGTCGTGGGGCTGGTCACAGGCCTGGTCGGCGCCGGTGGCGGATTCCTCGTCGTCCCGGCCCTGGCCCTGCTGGGCGGGCTGTCGATGCCCGTGGCCGTTGGCACCTCCTTGGTGGTCATCGCCATGAAGTCCTTCGCCGGACTGACCGGCTACCTCACCACCGTGACCCTGGACTGGGCCCTGGTCGCCGCCGTCACCACAGCCGCGGTGATGGGTTCGGTTGCCGGGGCGCGGCTGGCCGGGCGGTTCCCCGAGGCCGCACTGCGTCAGGGCTTCGGAGTCTTCGTCCTGGCGATGGGCGTGTTCGTCCTGATCCAGGAGCTGCCCGACGCGGCCGGGACCGCCGTGGCGATCACCGCCGTTGCTGCGGCCTTGGCTGCTGCGGTGTGTTGGTTCGCCGTGCCGAAGTGCCCGCTGCGCACACCCACGATCTGACCGTCACCGGATTTCCGCACCATCTACCACCATCGAGTCCCCGATCACCGACAAGGAGATGCCCATGGCCACCACCGACCTCACCGAAGCTGACAGCCCGGTGCCCTGCCGGCCACTGGTCTGGAGCAGGTCCTCACCGCGGTGAAGGACCTAGACATGGCCCCCGTCCATGCCCAGTTCGCTGCGCAGCAGGCCCCCGCGCCGCGCTGACCGCCCGCACCCGCGGCCCACATCCACCGGCACCAGACACCACTTCGATCCCAACCCGAATGGTGCGCAGAACGCACTACCCCCTCAGGAGGAACACCATGGACGTTACCGTCATTGACACCCCGCAGCTCGGGGACCGCAGCTACCTCGTCCACGACGGGCAGGTGGCCCTGGTCATCGACGCCCAGCGCGACATCGACCGCGTCGAGACCCTGCTTGATGAGGCCGGCGTGGAACTCACCCACGTGGCCGAGACCCATATCCACAACGACTACATCACCGGCGGACTCGTCCTAGCCCAGAAGCACGGGGCCGCCTACCTGGTCAACGCCGCCGACGAGGTCTCCTTCGAGCGCACCTCGATTGCCGACGGGCAGACCCTGCAGGTCGGCGAGCTCAGTGTGAAGGCCGTGGCCACTCCCGGGCACACCCACCACCACCTCTCCTTCGTCGTCGAGCACGGGCAGGAACAGGCCGTGTTCTCCGGCGGAAGCGTCCTCTACGGCTCCGTGGGACGGACCGACCTGCTGGGCTCCGAGCACACGGTGGGCCTGACCCACGACCAGTGGGTCTCCGCCCGCCGTCTGGCGAAGGAGGCCAAGGAGCACGCCGCCCTGTACCCGACCCACGGGTTCGGCTCCTTCTGCTCCTCCGGCCCGGCCACCGGGGCTTCCGAGTCCACCCTGGGCGAGCAATTCGCCACCAACCACGTCTACACCGATCCGGACGAGGAGCACTTCGTCTCCGAGCTGATCGCGAACCTGAGCGCCTACCCGAACTACTACGCACATATGGGCCCGGCCAACGCGGCCGGTCCCTCCGAGCCGAACCTCGAGGTGCCCGACTCCCTGGACGCGGCCGAACTGGAGGCCCGCCTCGAGGCCGGGGAGTGGGTGGTGGACCTGCGCCACCGGGTGGCGTATTCCGCCAACCACCTCAAGGGCACGATCAGCTTCGAGTACGGCGACGGCGGAAACTTCACCACCTTCCTGGGCTGGCTCTTCCCCTACGACCGGCAACTAACCCTCGTCGGCTCCCGGGACGATGTGGAGAACGCGATCCGCGACCTGTCGCGGATCGGGATCGACTCCCCGGACGCGGGCCTTGGCGAGGACCCTCAGCAGCTGGCCCCGGGGGCGACCGTGTCCTCCTACCCTCGGGCGGGCTGGGCCGAGGTGCTCACTGACCGCCCGGACCAGGACACGATCCTGGACGTGCGCCGAGCCGAGGAGTACGAGTCCTCCCATATCGCCGGTGCCGTGCACATCCCGTTGCACGAGTTGATCCCCCGCATGGACGAGGTCCCGGCCGTGAAGCTGTGGGTGCACTGTGCCACCGGCTACCGCTCGGGGGTGGCGGCCTCCCTGCTGGAACGTGCCGGCAAGGACGTGGTGCACATCGACGCGATGTTCGACGAGGCCGCCGACGCCGGTCTGCCCATGGAAACCTGAGCGCCCAATCAATCATCGAGTACCCGTAGCGGGCCTCGGGGCGGGCAGAGAGCCTTCTGCCCGTCCCCGTTGTCCACTTGATCCGCGCGTTCCCTCATTCGGGAGGAATTGTCGAGACCTGTGGATGGTGAGTCTTCAGGCTGCCTCCTCGGTTCTCTCGGGGCCGTGGTCGTCAGGTCGTTCGAGGAGTTTGCCGTTCTTGAATGTCGCGCCGGCTCGCACGAGTACGACCAGGTGTGGGGCGTTGACGGCCCGCCAGCGGGCTTGGGCGGCTTGGAGGAGTTTGAAGGCCATCGCCACCCCGGCGGCCCGCGAACCGGGACCCTTGGTCACGCGCTGACGTAACCGCACGGTTGCGAAGGCTGACTCGATGGGGTTGGTGGTGCGCAGGTGCACCCAGTGTGTGCCCACCCGTCAACGCCCTTAGCGGACAGAGGCCGCTTCTTCGTCCGGTGTCACGCCCCACCACGGAGGGAGGCGGCGTCGGTGGCCAGGGCTCGTGCTTCGGCCCCTTGGATCGCAGCGGCGCGACGTTGATAGTCCGCGACGACCGCTAGTTCTTCGGTGGAGTAGTTGCCGTTGAGTTCGGCGAGTCGGGACATCAGACCGTCGAAGAGCGCACCGATGCGTCGGGCGCCAGCGTCGGTACCGACGATGGAGACCTTGCGCCCATCGCTGGGGTGCGGCTGCCGTTGGATGAATGCCTTTTCTTCTAGCCGGTCAAGGATGTCGCTGAGGGAGTTCTTGGGCATGGCGGCGTGCTTGGCCAACTCGCCGACGGTTGCGTGCTGGTGTCTGTGGACGAGTTCGAGAACCTTCTCCTCCGTGGGTCCAAGACCGACGCGCCGAGACAGGTTCGTGTGGAACTGGATCATCGCTGTGCTGAGTTCACGGCCGGAAGCCGCCAGCACGGTGAGCACCTCATCACGGCTGGCTTCCTTCGATCTTGCCCGGTTCACGAAACCCATGCTACCTTCACCGTCGTTCGTTCGTCCGAACGAACGAGAGAGGGAGTACGCGGACCTTCCGCCCGTCCCACTCCTCACTGACGCAAGAACCCAAACGAGGAGGGCCCATGAAGACCCTGATCATCGGCGGCGGCATCGCTGGATCGTCACTTGCCTTCGCTCTGCGTCGCGCGGGACGTGAGGCCGTGGTCGCTGAAGCCCGGGGGAGTCAGCGCGACACCGGCGGAGCCTTCCTCTACCTCGCGCCGAACGGTGTGAACGCTTTGGCCGCGATCGGACTCGGGGACGCCCCTGCTGCCGCCGGGGGGTTCGAGGCGTACGGTCTGGACTTCCACAACGCCCGCGGACGCAAGATCGCCGAACTTGCCGGTGAACAGGACCTGGCCCGGTACGGCGCGCGTGGTGTGGTGCTGCGGCGGGCGCGGTTGCACGCCGAAGTCGCCCAACGAGCACAGGCCGCCGGGGCGACGTTCCTGTTCAACGCCCGGCTGGTTGAGTTGCGCACCGTGCCGCAAGGAGTCGAGGCAGTATTCGCAGACGGACGCACGCTGATCGCCGACGCGGTGATCGGGGCGGACGGGATCTGGTCGACGGTACGACGGCTCACCTGGCCCGAAGCCCCTCGACCCTCCTACACCGGAATGGTGGACTGCGGCAGTTGGACTGAAGTCGACTTGCCTGACACGGCCCGCCAGCAGATGTATTTCGGACATCGGGCGTTCTTCGGATACACAGTCAACGACAAGGTCGCCTACTGGTTCACCAATGTGCCTCGGCACGACGAACCGGGCCGGTACGAACTCGCCGACCTCGACCAGGGCGACTGGATAGCGAGCATCCGCCGACTTCACGAACTCGACCCCGCTCCGGTGCAAGCGATCCTCAATGCTGCGCGACACACGCTGGGTGCCTGGCCGCTCTACGACATGCCCACTGTGGACGCCTGGCACGACGAGGGCGTGTGTCTCGTCGGCGACGCGGCACACGCGGTCAGCCCATCCACCGGACAAGGCGCCAGCCTCGCGATCGAAGACGCCGCGGTCCTCGCCCGCTGGATGCAGCACGAGACCCGCCCCGGCGCCGCGTTCGCCGGGTTCACCGAAGAACGGAAGGTGCGAACGGAGAAGATCGCGTGTTTTGGCCGTCAGCTTGGCGACCGCAAGGTCTCCTCGGCGGCAGGCAACGTATTCCGCGACCTCACCTTGCCGATGTTCCTGCGCATGGGCGCCAAGGCCACCGCAGAACAGTATGGCTATCGCGTTCCCACCCCGCCCGCTCTCCGGGCCCCACGAGAGAAGGCTCATGAATAACTCTGCCGTTGCCAGCAAGAACGCTCGATCTCCGACGAAGAGGGCATTGACGTGGATCGCCGGGATCGTAGCGGCCGGCCTCGTGGCCGCCGCTGCGGTTCTCGCTTGGTTTGCGGTGTCCTACTTCAACATGGCTGTCGACACCGTCGGTGAGGTCGATTTCGATCGCGCTCTCGACGTTCCCCCGTTAGCGGAGTCTCACCTGGAGGGCGGGGTGCGCACCTTCGATCTGACGATGCAGGCTGGGGAGACGGACTTGGGGCAGGGTTCGATGACGCCGACGTGGGGTATCAATGGCACCCATCTGGCCCCTACTCTGCGGGCCGAGCGGGGAGAGGATGTCCAGGTCCGGGTGAGTAATGGGCTGGATGAGGCCAGCACGTTGCATTGGCACGGGATGCACCTGCCCGCGCAGATGGATGGTGGGCCGCACCAGATGATCGCCCCGGGGCAGACCTGGACCCCGCACTGGCGGATCGATCAACCGGCGGCGAGCCTGTGGTACCACCCGCACCTGCACGGGCAGACCGCCAGGCATGTCTATCAGGGCCTCGCGGGGATGTTTATCATCGACGACCAGGACGAGGCGGGCCTTGACCTGCCTCGCGATTACGGTGTCGATGACCTCCCGCTGATCGTCCAGGACAAGAAGTTCCACGACGACGCCACCCTGGATTCCTCCACCTCGTTCATGCAGTCGGCCGGGATCACCGGGGAGACGGTGCTGGTCAACGGCACCCCCGGGCCCTACTTCGACGTCACCACGCACACGGTCCGGTTACGGATCCTGAACGGTTCCAACACCCGCCCCTACAACTTCGCCTTCGAAGACGACCGGGCCTTCGCCCTGATCGGCACCGACGGCGGGCTACTGGATGCCCCAGTGGACCTGCACGAGGTTCAACTCTCCGCCGGTGAACGCGCCGAGATCGTCGTGGCGTTCGAACCCGGCGAACAGGTCCGCCTCCAATCCGGGCCCAGCGACACCGGGGATCGCCTCGCCGGGGGCGCCGACCACCTCGACATCCTCCAGTTCCGTGCCGGGGACCACCTCGGTGGAGTCCAGCAGGTCCCCAGGGAGTTGGTTGAGGTGCCCCGCATCGATGAATCCACTGCTGCCAGGACACGAGACTTCGACTTGTCGGGGGTTTCCATCAACGGCCAGGAGATGGATATGGCACGCATCGATGAGGTCATCACCCTGGGAGACACCGAAATCTGGAACGTGACCAACCTCGATGGCCAGACGCACAACTTCCACATCCACGATGTCCAGTTCCAGATCCTCGACATCGACGGCAGGGAGCCGCCACCGCATCTGCGCGGCTGGAAAGACACCGTGTGGCTACCCGGAGGCCAACACATCCGGCTCATCATGACCTTCACCGACTACCCCAGCACCCAATGGCCCTACATGTACCACTGCCACACCCTCAGACACGAAGACCAGGGAATGATGGGCCAATTCCTCATCGTCGAACCCGGACAAAGCACCCAACCCAACGACTACCACCTCCAACCAGACCGCGGACACGGGGAACGTGATCATTGACGGCTCTCCGCGATTCGTGAAGACAACCCAGATCAGAGAGGTGGCTGAGGTATGCCTCTCCCCGAGGGAACTGCAAGAGTGAACGATCGGCGACGAGTTTCCGACAGACAGCGGCCAGAGGGAAGAGTTGGAACGTCTCCTGGCGCTGGGGGCGACGCCGACTGACGTGGTCCCGTCGGGAAGTTGGCACGTGCTCGCGGACCCGGAGGGCAACAAGTCTTGTCTCATGCCCAGACGCATTGCTCCGGAGCCGGAGGACTTCCACGACGCATAACTCAGCGAGACGTCGGCTACACCGGCTAGGTTGGCGCGCAAGGTGCGCGAGGATGCAACCCCGTGAGCCGACCGCCGTCGTCAAGCAGAACGTCAATGGGGTGACGGCGGTGGGCATAGGGCCGACACCCGAGGGACCTTCGTCTCTTCCTGGCGTATCCACGAAGAGGGAGAGTGGGAGTGACCAAACGAGGTGGACACCATGGCGTACCGCAGCGTAAGGCCGCGAGGGACCGACCTTCCCGACAACTATCGTCTGCACTCGACCCTCGACCTCAAGAAGGATGCACGGGCCGCCACCACCATCAAAGGTCTCGTTCGCCCTGATTGTCGCCGCCATGATCGTCCTGGCCCT
Organism: Pseudactinotalea sp. Z1748; assembly: GCF_049725185.1. Classification (NCBI taxonomy): domain Bacteria; kingdom Bacillati; phylum Actinomycetota; class Actinomycetes; order Micrococcales; family Cellulomonadaceae; genus Pseudactinotalea; species Pseudactinotalea sp. Z1748. Next base: position 28,955 of record NZ_JBMPQB010000002.1, read on the forward strand.
CGTCCTGGACCTGCCGTTCGAGAGTGCCTTCAACGCCGGCGTGCTCACAGCGATCACCGTGGCCGCATGCCTGGCCTACATCGTCGCGCACGAACTGACCCACGCCGTCCTCCACTGGTGGCTGACGCGGGAACCCCCGACCGTCGCCGTCCGCTTTCCCTACCTCGTCACCGGGAGCCAGGCGGTCCTCACCCGGAGCACGGCCGTCGTCGTCGCCCTGACGCCCCTTGTGCTCTACACCTTGGTCCTGCTTGACCTACTCAGGACCCTGCCGACCAGCTTCTTCCTCACGATCTACGTTGTCCTGGTGCTCAATGTCGCCGGTTCTGTCGGGGACGTGCTGCAGGCTCATGCCTTCGTCAAACTCCCGCCCGCGGCGCTCATCCGTGACGACGGAGAAGAGACCTCGGTGTTCCTGCCAATGGCCTGACCCGGCGTCCCCCCGGACCTCGCGACCAACCAGCGTGCCTCGTCGATGCGATGCCTGGTCCGGTCGGTGCTCAGTTCTCAGTGGAGCGCAGGGGTCAGCGTTTGTCGAAGGCGTTCAGGATGTTGCGAACTGAGTGCCCGGAGGTGCTATTGAGGAGCCCGGCGGCCAAACCGCCGTTCTGGGCGCCTTCGACATGTCGTTCGTTCGCACCGGCGATGCGCCGGTTGCGCTGCCGGGTGCGCCGGCCGACGAAGTCGTCGGCGGCGCGAACGTTGTCGATCTCGGCCTCGGTCTCGCGGGCGTGCATGTGACGCTTGTCGACGTTGCGATACCGCAGGTACATCAACCCGTAGAAGATGAACCCGGAGAGGAAGAACAGCAGCCCGATCGAGCTGCCGTCTCCGTTGGAACCGATCGCCAGGAAGGGCCCGCCGCTCGCAGCGGCCATCATGGAGGTGAACATCAGAGCACCACCATGAGGATGGTGCCGATGATCATCCCGACCACCTGCACGGCCGCCGCCACCGCAAGGAGTTTCGGCTGGTTGACCGGGACACTGCCCATCGTCTTGCCGGTCCGGGCGTTGACCGCGACGTAGTGCAGGAACGACTTCCCGTTGGAGCGCTGCTGGTGGTAACTGTAGAGCCAGACGGGTAGGTACGCCGCCGCCCAGCGCTGCCCGCGGATGTCGACCTGCTGGTCCTCCCAGCGCACGCCACGGTCGTAGAAGCCCAAGGTCTCCTCCGCCACTTTGTGGCGGGCGATGTCTCCGGCCTGACGCTGCACGAGCGGGGCAACCTGATCGATGTTGGTGTCGCGCCGCTCGGAGGTGAACCCGGCGATGTAGTTGGAGTCGTACCCAACCGAGTTCTCGACGTCGAACGGCATGACCGCGTTGATGATGTTGTTGGTGTTGCGACGTGCATCCTGATCCCGGCGTTCGGACGAGGACTCGACCGTGAGGTCGTTGATGTAGACATCGAGTTCGCGCCGTACCGAATAGACGTCGGCGTCATGGACCTGGCGCTTGTTGTCACCGCTGCCGATCGTGTAGGTCCGGGTGCGGTGCTCACCTTCACCGGCGAACCGGGCGTGGGCGTTGATGTCGACCACCATGTAGGGCAGGTAGACCCCCATCACGTTCTCCGGGGCGAACTCCTTGAGGAAGCGGGGGTGTGCGAAACCCCGCCGCTTCTTCACGAACGCCCGGATCTTCTCGACGGCGTCCTCCTTCTTCATGGTGAACGGGAGGACGATGTCCGGAACGGCGCCGTTGGGAATCTGCTGGTTCATCGACAACTTGTTCCGGCACCAGTGGCAGCGCGCCTGGGTGGTCTCGGCGGTGTTGATGACCACCTCGGCTCCGCACGCGCTGCACTTGAAGGTCAGCACATCCTCGGTGGAGGCGACGATGTCCTGCGAGCCGGAGCCCAGGACCATGCCGCTCAGGGAGGGGATGTCCTGGTTGATGAATAGTTCCTCGTCACCGCCCTGGCCGGTCCACTCGTGCCGGCAGAATCCGCACCGGAGCAGGCCGCTGGCGGTGTTGAGGGCGATCTCGGTGGCGCCGCAACGGGGGCACTTGACCAGGCCATCCTTCGCGGAGGAGTCCGTGGCGATGATCTGAGGGCCATCGGGAGGTGCCACCGGCGGCGGGACCGCTGCCTGGGGTGCCCCCTGCGCAGGGCCGGGTGGAGGCGGCGGCGGGACACCCGGCCCCGGGCCGCCCGGCCCGGGGTTCGGGTTCTGCGGCACAGTCATTTAGAGCCCGAGCACTTTCGCCTTGGCGGCGTCGTAGTCGGCCTGGGTGATCAGGTCCTGGTCGAGCATCGCCTTGAGTTGGCCGAGCTTGGCCACCGGGTCCTCCTGGGCCGGGGCGGGCGCCTCGGGTGCGGACGGAGCCTGGGGCGGCTGGCCATAACCCTGCTGGGGCGGCTGCCCGTAGCCCTGTTGGGGTGGCACCTGCTGGTAGCCCTGCTGATGGCCCGGAGCGACCGGCTGCTGCAAACCGGAGGCAGCGCCGCCGGCCGCGTTCATGCCCATCCCGAGGAAGGCCATGCCGGCACCACCACCGCCGCCGCTCTCACCGGCGGCCTGGAACCCGCGAGCAGCGGCCTGCTGCATGAAGGCGTTGCCGCGGGCGCCGCCGAGGGCGTCCGCCTTCTTGACGTCGCTGAGCAGTTTGCGGGTGTCCTCGTCGTACTCGATCGACTGGATCGCGACCTTGACGATCGCCAGACCGCGGTCGGAGGTCCACTGGTAACCCTGCTCCACCGCAAGGCTCAGCGACTGGGCGAAGCCCACCGAGTCCGACTGGATCCGGCTGATCCGGTTCCCCTGGCTGGGATCGTTGGTGTAGAGGGAGAAGGCTTGCGCGAGCGAGCCGACCACCTCGTTGAAGAGTTGGCTGGCTGCGTCGTTGTCGAGGTCGGAGAAGTCGAACACACGCGGGGAGGTGCCCAGGTAGGTCTGCGGCACGAACTGCTTGATCAGCAGGATCGGGTCCACGATCCGCATCGTGTAGGAGCCACGGGTGATCGCCCCCACCTGCGCGCCCAGATAGGCATCGTCCCAGTAGATCTCCGACTGGGTGCCGAACCTGTTGTTCGGGATCTCCTTGAGGTTGACGTAGAACGCGAGTTGCTGCGCGCCGGGCTGACCGCCGAACTTGAACCGCTCCCAGGAGGTGGTCACGGTGGGGCTGACGATCCCGTCCCCGGCGAAGACCGACTTCGAGTTCTGATCATCGGAGGAGTAGATGAACCCACCGGGCTCGGCCACGAAACCGGTGATCTGACCGTCCTGCAGCGTGACCAGTCCGAAACCCTCCGGCACCACGATCTTGCTGCCGTTGGTGATGATGTGTTCGGAGGCCTTGGTGTTCGATCCGCGCCCGGCGTTCTGCCCTTGGGCGACCGCGGGGAAGATTGCCGCCGTGGGGGCCAGGCTGCGCGGCGGAACGAGGAAGTCCTTCCACTGGTCAGCCATGGTGCCACCGAGCGCACCAGCGAAAGCCTTGATGAAGCCCATCCGATTCCTCCGTGAATTGCCGCGATTGTCCCCGCCTTTGGGACTCTTGAGATTACCAGCGCAGGGTCGCCCCCGGGGGCGTTCCGGGCGCGGGACGGGGGCAATGCGGTAGCCACGAGCGCCACCGGGGTGGTGGCGCCGCGTGCGGGCCTGTGGCCGACCTGTGCGCGGTGATATGGTACAGAGTCCTCGTGACGAAAGGCTCACTTACTGTGTCTCTTCCTTACTTCGACAAGGCGCAGGTCCGGGCGGCGCTGCCGTTCGACGCCGCGATCGCCGGCATGGAGCGCGCCCTGCGTGGCGGCGTGGACCCCGAGAACGACAGCCCGCGGCTGTTCAGCCCCGCGCCCGGTGGTGAGTTCCTGCTGATGCCCACCAGCGCCACCCCGCGCTCGGGCCTGAAGGTGGTCACGATCGCCCCGGACAACCCGGCCAAGGGGCTGGAGAAGATCCAGGGCCTGTACGTGCTCTTCGACTCCGACTCCCTCTCGCCGATCGCGCTGATGGACGGCACCGAGCTCACTGCCGTGCGTACCCCGGCGGCCACACTGACGGCCGTGAAGCACTTGACTGCAGCCGACCCGGACTTCCCGGCGGCGCCGAAGGTGCTGGTCTTCGGGGCCGGTGTCCAGGCGGTCAACCACATCCTGGCGGCCCGCAGCGTCTACCCCGACGCCACCTTCTCGGTGGTGGGCCGCACCCCCTCGCGCGTGGATGACCTGATCGAGGCACTCGCCGCCCAGGATGTCGAGGTGTCCCGCGCGAGGGCCGAAGATGCGGCCCGGCACGACATCATCCTGTGCGTCACGTCCTCACCCACGCCGGTCTTCGACGGTTCCCTGCCTCCCGATCACGCCGTGATCGCCTCGGTGGGCCAGCACGGCCTCGAGGCACGCGAGGTCGATGCCACGCTGGTGCTGCGCGCCGACGTGTTCGTGGAGGGCCGGGAGTCCTCCTGGCGTGAGTCGGGCAACCTGGCCCAGGTGCGCAGTGAGAGCGAATGGCGCGAGATTGCTCCGCCCAACATCCGCGAACTGGTGACCGGGGAGTTCACGCGCGAACTCGGCCGCCCGGCCCTGTACACCGGTGTGGGTATGTCCTGGGAGGACCTGGCCCTGGCCGCGCTCGTGTATGACAGCGCAAGCGCGTGATCAGCCGGTCGTCACCGGATCGCCCACGCTGATCGTGCCGCCACCGGCCGCCGGAAGCAGGAGCACACCGAGCCTCGGTTCGCTCTGACCGACGCCGGTGACCAGCGCGGTCAGGACCTCGGCGTCGCGTCGCCCGTTGTCGGGGTTGGCGTGGGTAGCCAGGCAGCGGCCGATCGGCCCGGACACCTCGAACTGCACGGTGCCGATGCTGACCCGACCGGTCCACTCCAGTTCCTCCCAGGCCTGCGTACCGGAGATCACGATGTTGGAGCGGAAGCGGCGATCGTCCCCACCACCGGGCAGGACCTGCCCCAGAGCCCGGGTGCTGGCAGCACCGTGTGCGCTGACGTAGCCGCGTGGACGGTCCTGGAACCGTGACGTGCCGCCGTCGCCTACCAGGACGAGTGGAAGCACGCCCGGCCGGCGCAGCCGCCGTGCGTCCGGGGACTGCTGCAGCCACTCGGTGATCCGCGCGGTGATCAGGGCCCTGCCCGGCCGGTCCAGGCCAGCGGTCACGAGCGATTCGGCGCCGTCGTCGATACGCAGCGTCTGCCCGTCGAAGGTCAGCCGCAGCCGCGCCAGACTCGGAAAGTTGACCAGCGCCAGACCCTGCTGCTTGGGCCAGTACGCCAAGCCGTCGGCGTCCTCGGGCTCGGCGGCATCGGCGAACCGGAAGGCGAGCACCCGGTCGCCGGCCACCCGTCCGTCGGGCTGGATCGTGAGCTGCTCCCGGGCCTCGGGAGTGAATCCCTTGACCGGGTACCGATACAGCGCGGCGACATGTGGCACCGGCACAGTCTGCCACGGGCCGGTTGCCGGGCTGGAGGCTACGACCGCGGCCGGGCGGTCAGCCCGTGACCGCCTCCGTAGTCGGCCGGCTGCGGCGGCTCCCACCCCTGCAGGACCCCGGTGTGAGCCTTGTGGACCTCAATCCCCAACGGCCGGCACACCGATTCGGCGTCGCCGGCGTCGGGCCCGAACATCGGGACCGACAGGTCGCCACCGGGGCAGGTGGACACGGCCGCGAGCAGGTCGATCTCGGCGAAGAACTCGAAGTAGTCCCCATTCCGGGCCGGAGATGACTTCATGAAGTACTCGTCGTCGTCGTTCAGTCCGGTGCACTGGAAGACGTTGAGCACGTCGTGAACGTCGAACTCGGTCAGGTGCCAGGGCCTGATCGCTCGGGTCAGGTTGGAGTGGCAGTGGTAGTCGAACCCGACGCCGTTCAGCATCTGGCTCACATAGGGATCGCACCTGGTGCCGAGCAGGTCGTGCACCCGGCCGCCCTCGGCGTCGGTGCCGTACCCGGCCAGGGAGTCGCCGGTGATGGTGGCCATCGGGCGAAGGAACGGCAGGGTGGACCACAGTCGGTCGAACACAGACACATGCGCGGCCTGGAGTTGGCGGGTGCGCGAGGCCCACATCCGCTCCCTCGGGTCGTGGGCGTTCCACAGGTTCAGGTCCGCGACCTGGGGGCCCTCGATGGTCACGATGCGGCACACGTGACCGGCGGGCACCCGCCAGGCTCGGCCGGAGCGGATCGGGACGACGAAGGAGTCCACGAGTTCGCGCCCGTCCTGCTCCTCGCCGATGCGCCGGTATAGCTCCCGGTCGGCATCCAACGGGCCTCCGGGATCGGACTGGTAGGCCGCCTGCGTCAACCTCATCTGGGCTCCCTACGTCGGGGTCGGATCCTCCCAACCTAGGCCCAAAGAGATCGCCCTGGCCCGCCGAGCCGCTCTCACGTCCCGCTGCGCATCCCTCGGTCCTTGCCGGCCACGATCGCGACCAGTGTCTGGGCGGTTGCCAACGCCGCCAGGAGGAGCAGCGGGGCCTGCCACCCGCCGGTACGCTCGGCCAGCAGACCCGCCGTCACCGGGCCCACCGAGGCCACCAGGTAACCCACCGACTGCGCCATCCCGGACAGTTGCGTGGTCTCAGCCTGGGTGCGCCCGCGCAGGCTGATCAGACTCAGCGCCACCACCAGTGAGGCGCCGGTGCCCGCTCCCACCACCAGAGCCCACAGCCCACTCAGGCCCGGCGCGATCAGCAGCCCGAGCGTGCCGATGATCACCGGTGCGCTGGCGGTCACGGCGGCTGCGACCTGGCTGTCCGGTCGGCGCATCAGACGCGGGATGAGGACCCCGGCCACGATCCCGGTCATCTGCAGGCCGAACACGTGCAAGCCGCTGCGTTCGGGGGTGTAGCCGGCGGCGGTGGTGATCGTCGGTAGCCAGGTGATCAGGATGTAGAAGCAGGTGGACTGCAGGCCCATGAATGCCGTGACCAACCATGCTCCCGGCTGCGTCCAGACGCTCACCTGCGGCGTGGTCGGGGTGGGAACCGGGTCGACGGCGTGGGCCGGACGTCGTAGCCGGAGTATCCACAGCAGTGCGACCAGGGCTGTCGGGACCGCCCAGATCGCCAGGGAGGTGGGCCAGTCGGAGGCGTTGGACACCGGAACCGCCATCGCCGCAGCCACGGCGGCGACCGTACCCATGCAGGCCGAGAAGATCCCGGTCGCCACCGAGATCCGCCCCGGGTAGTCGCGCTTGATCAATACGGGCACGAGCACGTTGCCCACCGCGATGGCGCAGCCCAGCGCGATGGTGCCAAGCCACAGCCCCGGGGCGGCCCCGTAGGAACGCACCAGGATCCCGGCGGCCAGCAGCACCAGCGCGAGCCCGAGCAGCCGGTCCGCGCCGAGGCGGCCGGAGGCGTGGTGCACCAGCGGGGAGATCAGTGCGAAGGCCACCAGGGGCATCGCGCCCAGGAGGCCGGCCATCGGCTCGCTCAGACCATAGTCGGCGCTGATCTGGGGGAGCAAGGGGCCCACCGAGGTGATCGGCGCACGCAGGTTCATTGCGACCAGGAAGATCAACGCCACCAGCAACGGGGCCCACCGGCCGGCGCCTCCCGCTGTGCCCGCGCCCCACTGCCTGCCCACGTACCACCTCAGCCCGTCGTCGTCAGGCTCTGACGCTAGCAGCGGCTCGGTGGCATCCGGTGGTGTCACCGTTGCGGCGTCGTGACAGACGAAGGTGTACCCGCTCTGACGACCACGGCCCGATCTGCACACCCGGCCCGATCCACGACAGCGCCGTGCCGCTGCGCGGGTGCGGGGTCAACCCCGACCGACTGTGACACTGCCAAACACTGCCGGACACTGAGCGCGAGCACACAATTTTCGTGCGCTCGCACGCCCAGCCCCAGTCGATTGAATGATGATTGAACCTATGAGTGATGAAGGACGTGACATGACAGAGAAGAACGAACCGGTCCGAGCCATCGTGTGGGGGGAGAACAGGCACGAGCAGGTCGAGGAGAAGGTCCGTGCGATCTACCCCGACGGCATGCACAACACCATCAAGGACGGCCTGACCGAACTGCTCGGCGACGCGGTGAGCGTTTCGACCGCCACCCTTGACGAACCCGAGCACGGCCTGACTGACGAACGACTGCAGGACACCGATGTGTTGCTCTGGTGGGGACACGCCGCCCACGGCGAGGTCAGCGACGAGGTGGTGCAGCGGGTGCACCAGCACGTGCTGGCCGGGATGGGTCTGATCGTGCTGCACTCGGGCCACTGGTCGAAGATCTTCACCACGCTGATGGGCACCACCTGCACCTTGCGCTGGCGCAGCGCCGCGGACCGTGAACTTGTGTGGACACTCGCTCCGGACCACCCGATCGCCCAGGGTGTACCGCACCCGTTCATCATTCCCGAGCAGGAGATGTACGGGGAGTTCTTCGACGTCCCCACCCCGGACGAACTGATCTTCCTCTCCACCTTCACCGGCGGGGAGGTGTTCCGCAGCGGGATGACCTACCGGCGCGGGCGCGGCAAGATCTTCTTCTTCAGCCCCGGTGACCAGGACTATCCGGTCTACTTCAACGAGCACGTGCGGCGGGTGCTCGCCAACGGTGTGCAGTGGGCTGCCGCCGAACTTCCCCAGCGGGAACTGCCCGTGCTACTGCGTTACGACGCCGAGGACTTCTACACCGGCCACGGCTACCGGGGGCCGATGCAGCGATGAGCGCCACCGATCCGGCGCGGATCGTGCTGGTCGGTGCCGGTGGGATGGGCGGTGCCTGGCTGCGGGTGCTGTCCGCCCACCCGCAGGTGCAGGTGGTCGGCGTGGTGGACCTGGACCTGGATCGAGCACGCGACCTGGCGCACTCGGCCGGCGCCGACGTGTCCGTGGCACGGACGATCCCGGAGTTCGACGGCGGAGCGGACGCGATCGTGAATGCCACGGTTCCGCAGGCGCACTTGGAGGTCTCGGTGGCCGCGCTGGAACGCGGCATGGCGGTGCTGTGCGAGAAGCCTGCGGCACCGACCATCGCCGAGGCGATCCGGATGGCGGCCGCCGCCCAGGTCCACGGCCGGCTGCTCATGGTCTCCCAGTCCCGGCGCTACGGCCCGGGCGTGGCAGCCTTCTTCGAGGCGATCCGCGCCCACCAGGGCGGCAGCCCCGGGCTGTTGGTGAGTGAGTTCTTCCGCGCGCCGCGCTTCGGTGGCTTCCGGGAGCGGATGCGGCATGTGCTGCTGGTGGACATGGCCATCCACGCCTTCGATACCGCGCGCCTGCTCACCGGCGCGGACCCGGTGGCGGTGTACTGCGATGAGTCGAACCAGGACTGGAGCTGGTTCGACCACGATGCCAGTGCCAGCGCCATCTTCGAGTTCACCGGCGCAGCGCGCTACCTGTACACCGGCAGTTGGATCGCAGCGGGCGCCGAGACCTCCTGGAACGCCCGGTGGCGCTCCGTCGGCGCGGGCTCCACGATCCGCTGGGACGGGCAGGCGCAGGTCACCGTGCACACCGGGGCAGGGGAGGGCGCCGATGACGGCGAGGCCGTCCCGGTTCCCCCGGCCGCCGAGGGGATCGAGGGGGCCCTGGAAGTCTTCCTGAGCGCGCTGGTGTCCGGGCAGAAGCCGCTGGGTGAGGTCAGGGAGAACATCGCCTCCCTGGCCATGGTCGAAGCGGCCGTGCGCTCGGCCAGGACCCGTCAACGGGTCCGGATCGCCGACGTCCTCACCGACGGGCTGGCCATGGCCCTGCGCACCGAGGACGACGAGGCACGGGCAGCGGTGCTGGCGGCCTGGTCCGCCGGTGACGGCGCCCCTGTGTTTGGTAGCCACAGCATCGGCAGCGAGCGGTAGGGCGGGCTGTTCTTGGGTGGTACTTGCCCGCATGTGGTCCAGATTCACGGGAACATCAAGGAAGCGTGCGTGGTTGACCACGATATGAGTAACTCTGCGCAGCCGCGCACCGCCCATGTCCCACCGCATCGCACCGATGACGACGTGCTCGGTCTGGCCGAGGAGCTGAGCCAACTCGGCAAGGTTGGTGACCTCGTCGTGGAGTACCTGGAGCGCCACCTCGGGCTGAGCCACCGTGACCTGCATGTGCTGGCCCGGCTGGCTGAGGCCCCCGCCGCCGATGACCGGCCCCGCTCGGCCGGGGCTGCAGCCGACGATGACCACCGGAGCACCGGTACGGGCACGCCAGGTGACCTGGAACAGGGGGTGCCGGCGAACCTGGAGCAGCGCGGGTTGGTGACCCGCGGGGATGACGGGCAGGGCTTCGTGGTCACCGAGCACGGGCTGGTGATCCTCGACCAGGTCTATGCCATGCGGATCCGGATCGCGGACCATCTGGTGAACGCACTCGGCCCGGACCGCACCCAGTCGCTGCGCTCGCTCCTGCAGCAGATGGTGGAGGCAATCCCGAGCCCGGTGCGCTCGGTCGGCTGAGCCGCCTGCCCACGCGGGAGCGGCCCACCTGCGGCGCGGTCTCGCCTGATGTGGTGCAGGTGCGCCGAACCCTCAGCCGCGTCCGGCCAGGAACCCGCGCAAGCGATCCGGCCGGTCGGTGATGATGCCATCGGCACCCAGTTGCACCAGGCCGTCCCAGTGCTGGGGTTCGTTCGCGGTCCAGACCATGGCCTGCATCCCGCGTTCGCGGATCTGGGCGAGAGCCTGTGGCGTCTCGAGCAGGATCCGGCCCGAAGGGTTGCACTGGGCGACCTTCAACTGTGCGCAGGTGGTGAAGGTGGAGTCCTGCAGCGCATCGATCAGCAGTCCACGCGGCAGGTCCGGCGCCACATCCGCGAGTGCTCTCACGGTGTCCACCGCGAAACTCTGCGCCACAACGCGTCCGGAGATCCGCTCCTGCTCGATCTGGTCGACCACCGTGCTGACCGGCGCGGGATCCCACTCACCCTTGAACTCCAGCAGGAGCCCGATCTGCGGGCGCTCGGCCAGCCAGGCCAGCACATCGGCCAGCAGCGGCAGGCGCTGCCCCGCGAAGGCCGGGGAGAACCAGGATCCGGCATCGGTCTGGCGCAATTCGTCGGCGGTGCGGACCGAGACCGGACCGGTGGAGTCGGTGGTCTCATCGAGGGTGTCGTTGTGGATCACCACCGCCTGCCCGTCCGACGACAGGTGGATGTCGAGTTCGACCATGTCGGCACCGGCACGCCAGGCCGCCTCGAATGCGGCCAGGGTGTTCTCCGGCGCCACCGAACTATTGCCGCGGTGGGCGATGACCAAGGGTGCGGTACTCACACCAACACGTTAACGGCTCCCTCGGCCGTGTGCAGGACTGATGCCAAGTGGCGTGGTGCCACGGCACCCGAGGGCGCGACGGGAGTGCTGCCAAGCCGTATCTGCCGCCTCGAGAACCTCCGAACTGAGGCAAAGCCAGGGAATCGGCGGCACATGGGTAGTTCTACCCATACCCGTTCCGGGACGTGTTCCATACTCTCGGAGCAAGTTGATCCTGGGCGACCCCCCGACCGCCCAGGATCACTTTTTCCCTTAGGCGGCTACCAGGGAGGCTGGTCGTGACCGAGGTGCAGGTGGACGCCGGTGAGGTCCGCAGCACCGCCGGCGAGGTGCACGAGGTCGCCCAGATGCTGAGGGTCGCCCGCGTGCACGACCACCTGTCCGCCATCGCCCAGGCACTGCCCGGCAGCCGCTCCGCCGACGTCGCCGGGGAACTGGCCACCACCTGGGAGGATGCGACCTCCCGGTGGGCCGAGGCTGCCACCGCCCACAGCCAGAACCTGACCGATGCCGCAGGCGACTACGACGACGTGGACCGGGCCAGCGCACAAACCCAGCAGCACCTGAGCGCCCGGCTCACCGGCCCGATGCCGCAATGAGCCTGACTCCGGGCCAGGTGCGCACCTGGCGGGCCGATGCCCTCGCCGGCGTGGCTGACGGGCTGACCGCTCGGCGTCGGATGCTGCTCGGCTGCCTGGATGACCTTGCCGCTGCGTCGCCGCCGTCGTCCTGGACCGGCCGGGCCGCAGCCGCGGCCACTACCGCCCAGCGGGAACTGGAGAACACCCTGGAGCAGCTGGTGCAGGAACTCTCCGGTGTCATCACCGCGCTTGATGCTGCCGCCGATGAAGTCACTGCGGTGCTGGGTGAGCTGTCCGACACCCTCGACTACGCCACCGGGAGTGGGTGCCGGGTGGACCTGGTGACGGGGATGGTGCACCCCGACACCGACGAGGCGCCGGTGCAGCAGGTCGCGGACAGGTTGACCCAGGTGCTCAGCAACGCCGCGGAGTCCGATGCGGCCCTGGCCCGGGCCCTGCACGCCGCGGCCGCCTCGCTCGGGACCTCCGGACCGGAAGCGAGCGCCCCGCAGGTCGCACCGCCGCCGGCAGGGGCAAATGAGCGGGAGGTGGCCCGGTGGTGGAACGAGATGGATCCGGCTGCCCAGCAGCACGTCCTGGTCGAACACCCGGCGTGGGTCGGCAACCTGGACGGGATCCCGGGCTGGGCCCGCGACGAGGCCAACCGGATGCTGCTGCCGCACTACCGGAGCGAACTGGCCGCCTCCTATGACCGGCTGCTGGACCTGGCCCTGGCCAATCCCTCCAACCCCGCCTTCTTCATCGAAGCGGCCCGGGTGCAGAAGATGCTCGACGGCGTGGACGCGATCGACTCCGTGCTGACCCGGGGCCGGCGCCAACTGCTCACCCTCGACATCACCGGTGATCATGAGTTGCGTGCGGCGGTGGCCGTGGGCGATGTGGACACCGCCGACTCCGTGGGGGTCTTCACCCCCGGGTTCACCTCCAGCGTGCGCGACTCCCTGGCCGGCTACGACTCCTCGATGGCCTCCCTGGCCGAGGTCGCCGCCACCGAGTCGCTGCGCCAGGGCAACGTGAACTCCGTCGCCACCGTCACCTGGCTGGGCTATGAAGCACCCCAGGCGGACCTGGGGTTGCTGCTGCCCTCCCGCAGCGTGGTCTCGGCCGGCCCGGCCCAGGCCGGTGCGCAGGACCTGGCGTCCTTCATGCGCGGTGTGCAAGCCTCGCGGGAAACTCCGGCGCACCTGGTGCCGATGGCCCATTCCTATGGGTCGGTGGTCACCGGGTACGCGCTGCAGGAGGCCACCGGCGCCGACGCGGCGGTGATGTTCGGTTCCCCGGGTATCGGCACCTCCGATGTGGGGGACCTAGACGTGCCGGAGGGCTCCACCTACATGATCGAGGCCCGTCGCGACGTGGTCGCCGACACCGGCTGGTTCGGTCGCGACCCCTCCCATATGGACGGGGTAACCGGGTTGTCGGCGCTGGAGGAGGAGATCGGCGGCACCACCTATTCGGAGTCGGTGGGCCATAACGCCTACCTCGCCGAGGGCTCCACCAGCCAGTACAACCTGGCCCAGATCCTGGCCGGGCAATCCGAGCACGCCGTGCAGCATCACGGCCGCGGCATCGGTGACTGGTTCAGTAGGCCGTTGTGGTGAGAGCGATGGATGGCGGGCACGCGGACGCGGAGAGGACACCGAAGGTGCAAGGGCACTCGATGGAGCAGGTCATCACTCACCTGAGCCGCTTTCGGGCCGCGATCCTGCAGGAGTTGGGGCACAGGTTCGGCCCGAGGGACTGGCAGGTGGCACCGAATGTGCCCGCCTTCACCCGGGCAGCGGCCGACGACGGCGACCGCCCCGAAGCCGAGACGGTCTCCTTGGGCACGATCTACTTCGACGGCGCGTATCCGGCCTCGCTACGGCGCTCGGCCGCTGACACGGTGGCCAGGACCGGGAAGCGGTTCGGTTTCACCGAACTGGTGATCCAGCAGGACTCCACTGACGGGATCGCCTTCACCGGACGCCATCCGGACGGGCACACCTACCGGTTCGGCAGCGGAACAACCACCGTGCTGTCGGTGCGCAGCGGCCCGGCCGAGTGGACCGGTGAGCCCTACACCGGTCCCGCCGAAGTGCCCCAGGCTTGAGGGAGTCGGGGCGTGTTAGTACCCGGCGGCGCGGAACTGATCGATGATCTCCTGCGGGATGCGGGCCCGGGAGGGGATCTCTATCCCGCGCGAGCGCGCCCACTTGCGCACCGCCTGCGGGTCGACCTTCGTCTCGATGCGCACCAGGTCGGGCTCGGCGACGCCGTCGCGGACCTTGCGGGCCGAGGCGATATAGGGGCCCAGGAAAGACCTCAGCGCAGCCAGGTTCTTCTCGGACAGGTCGATCTCATAGACCTGGTCCTCGAGCCCGAATCGCACGGTCGCGTGGGCATGGCTGCCATCGAGGTCGTCGATGAACTCAACGACGGTTTTTCGGCTCACGTTCCTCGTCCCAGATGGTCGTGTGTGCGCCCATCATAGGGCTCCGCGCAGCGGAGCGATCCTCTACCCTGCACTATGTGTCGGGTCAGGATCTGGCCGCCATCGATGGGGACATCTCGGTGCGCCAACTCATCGGGTGGTTGGTGGCCACGTGGCCCCGGCGTGTGCTGATCGGGATGGTCGTGGTGGTGCCACTGATGGCCGGCCTGGTGGGCGGGTTCGCCCCCGCCCCGGTGCGTGACCTTCCCGCCCTCCCGCCCGGCGAGCCGATTGCGGTGGGGCCCTATGACCTGGCGCTGGAAACCTACTTCGTCTCCGACCAGGTACATTCCCGGTACCTGCCGGAGGGTGCCGACGCGTGGTTGGGGCTGGTGCTCACCGTGCGCGGTACCCACACCGAGGCCGTCTCGTTGAACCGCCGCGTCACCACCTTGCCCGAGGGTCTGGGCGTGGTCACCCCCGATGAGGATGTGGCCCACCCCAATCACAGTGAGGTGTTGCGCGTCGACGACGGCCGCCTGGCCACCAGATTCGCGCCCGGGCTGGAGGTTCAGGTGGTGAGCCTGATCGCGGTCTCTGATGCCGAGGCGATCCCGGATGAGATCACGGTGCAGCTCACCGACCTGGAATCGGCCTGGAGTTTCCTACTGGAGTCCGAGACCTGGTACGAGCGCGAACGCGTTGGTCAGGTGCACCTGAGTCGCACCGGCTCGGTGCCCCCGGCGCTGGTGGAGGAGGAGGAACGGTGAGACGCGCGCTGCTCACCGCCCTACTGGCGCTCGCGGTGGTGGCCGCCGGGATGGTCGTGAACGCGTGGGAGGAGGGCCGCGTCTCCACCGCACAGATCCCGACGACGGTGGAGTTCGGCCAGGACTCCCGGGTGCACCCGGTCACGGTGCACCTGCACGAGGCGCGCCCGGTGGCCGCCCTGACCGGCTCCGGGGGCGAGACGCTCGCTACCTCGGGGCTGTGGGTGGTGCTGGACCTGTCCTATGCCACCGACGAGCGGGAGGTCTTCGTCAGCTCGATGGTGCTGGTGGATGACCAGGGCCGCCAGTTCGAGGTATCCGGGCGAGCCCCCACCGGGTTGTGGCTGGCCGAACCGGACCTGTGGCAGCGCGGTGAGGTCGCTTTCGAGGTGCCTGCCGACGCCCTGGGGGAGATGGCCCTGGAGATCTACGTCGAGTCGCGCTGGCTGTATGCCCCGGTCCGGTTCGGCCGGGCGCAGGTGTACCTGGACCCCGGTGACGTCGAGCCCGGTCCGGTGGAACTGGCGCGCCGCGAGCTGCTGCCGGGGGGCCGGCGATGAGGGCGGGCCGGGTGTGGTCGCGCCGGGCGGTGGGCGTCATGAGTGCTCTGCTGGCGATCGTCGCCCTCGTTGCCGCGTGGCAGACCAGTACGCACTTCCGGGCCGCCTGGGACTCCCGGCCGCGCGTGGCGGTGGTGCCCGACGAGGACGGTGTCGCCGAGGCCAACGGGCTGCGTGCCTCCGTGGCCGATGTGGCGCTGCTGGAGTCGGTGCAGACCTGGTCCGAACAGGTCAGCCCCATGGACGGGCACAACTACTGGCACATCGCGCTGCGACTGCACATCGAGCACAGCGAGGTGGCCAACTGCCGGGTATACGTGGAGGACACGCAGGGCCGGCTCTACGAGATCGGCCGGCACGTGCCCACCGGGGTGGAGGGCTACACCTCCGTGCCGACCTGTCAGGACGAGGACGGCACGAGTGAGGTCGAGGACGTTCAGCGTTTCATGGTCCTGATCCCCGATGACGCCCAGCCCCGGTACATCCGGGTGCAGAGCCAGTTCCACCTCAACCCCGACTACGTGGAGTTACCAGCGGGCTAGCCGGGGGACGGCGCCGATGTGGCCGGTGGTGGGATTTCCGGGCGCGCCGGCTCCGACGGCGGGGGTGGTGGCACCGGCCGCGGGGGACCGCCGGAAAGGAGTTCGGCCGGTTCGGGCCGCGGAAGCCGGGCCAGGTCGGTGGCCCAGGTGGGGGAGCGCGGCGGCAACCGCAGCCAGGAGGGCGCCCCGAATTTGGTCAGCAACGCATCGGCGCTCGCGGCCAGCAGCGCGGTGGACAGGATCAGCACCAGCGTGTCGTTGAGCATGGCGATCGGCGCGGACAGCGAGCGCCACTGGGCACCGTCGAGGGGGGGAGCAACTCGTCCGGCCACACCCCACACCAGGTAGTGCAGTTGAGAGATACTCACGTAGGCCAGGCAGAACGTCAGCACCGGCGTCCATCCGGCCTTGAGGATCATTGCGGTGGCACCGATCAGGGCGGTGAACCGTCCATCGGCGGCCCCGAGAAGTTTCCAGGCCCGCACGATCGGCGCCATCCCCACCCGGGCAGCCACCCTGGCGAAGGCGGCGCTGGTGCGGCGCAGCCGGATGAGGTCCTGGACCCCGACCACGTCGGTGGCCTGCACCCCGTAGACGATCACGCCGATCGCCAGCCACGACACCGGCACCAGGATGGCGGTGACCGCCCCGGCGAGGACGAGTTGGGTCCACTCCAGCGCTGCGGGAGCCACCAGACCGAATGCCGGCCAGAAGCCCTCGATCCAGCCCCCGATATCGCGCAACCACTGTGCTACCTGGCGCCCGCTCCACCAGGCCCGGAACTCGGAGGCCACGTAGGTCACCACGTAGGCACCCAGCACGATCCAGACGATCTCGGCGTAGCCCACCACCACCTGCAGGCCCATCCGGCGCCGGTCCTTGTTGCTGCGCCACAGGGTGCGGGTCCGCACCAGGCGGATCCCCGTTACCCGCACCAGCACGGCGGTGAAGACCACCAGCAGCACCGTCACCGACTCCGCCACCGGGAGACGGCTGACGGTGTCCAGATCGGCGAGATCCTCGGTGCGGCCCACATCGTCGTCGAATCCCCTGCTGACGTAGGCACGCATGTCGTCCTCCAGGCCGCCGCCGCTCTGGTAGACCACCAGGAACGGCACCAGGACAGCGGCCACCGCTGCCATCAGGTCCGCCAGCGGAGAGGCGTGGCCGGACCGGCGGCGCAGCACGAGCAACATGCCCACCACCGCCAGCATCGGCACGAATGGCACCAGTGAGAGCGCCAGTAGCCCCGGCACCGCTCCGGCGCGGGCGATCAGGATGACCAACTCCATCAGGTAGTGCTGGGCCAGGTGCGCGGCCAGGGCGATCAGCGTCAGCGGCAGCCAATGGTGGCGCAGCAGCGCGCCGGTGTTGCGCAGCAGGTCGAACCCGAGCAGCACCGTGGCACGGGTGTGGGGCGCCGAGCGATCTGCGCTGGGATCGGCGTGCTGGGCCATGCGGGTGACTCTAGCGACGCACGGAACCACGACCGTCTCGCACCGTTCGTTGCGGCGGTGAGCGGGTCCAGCGTGGCCGGCGGAGTTGGTCGTCGGTCCAGTCCAGGACGGCTTGGGTGTACTCGGTCCGCACGGGTTCGGCGGACAACGCCAGGTCGTGCCGACCGCCCTCGAACTGGTGCACCCGCACATGCGTGCCCAGGAGCGGGGCGGAGCGTGTCATGTCCTCCACCTTCAGCACCGCATCGGTACGGGCCAGGTCCTCCGGGCTCGGGCGTGTGGGATGACCGGAGGCGCCGCTGGTGCACACCAGCACCGGGGCAGTGATGTCCAGACCGCGCCGGACCCGGTGCTGGGCCCGGACCACCGACGCGAGCCAACCGGCGCGCACCGGGAAGGCCGCGAGCGGTTTCCAGTGGAGGTTGTAGTCGAACTCGCCATCGGATTCGGCGTGCACGCTGCGCCCGTAACCCTCGTCCAGGGTGCTGACCACCAGGTGCGGGGCGACCCGGCCCAGGATCCTCACCAGCGGCCGCAGGAGACGGCGCGCCGGTGCCGGCCGGTTGAGGTCGAACCACGGGCTGTTCAGCACCACCGCGTCGATCAGGGCGGGGTTGCGGTCGGCGTACAGCGCGGCCATCAGGGCGCCGGTGGAGTGGCCTACCAGCACCACCTGAGCAACCCCGGTGGCGTGGATGGTACGCACGGCGGCGGTGATCTCCTCGGCGTGTACGCCGATCCCGTTGGACCAGCCGGGCCGGCGCCCGGTGCCGATGGAGCGGCCGTGGTCGCGCAGGTCCAGGGCGTAGAAGTGGTATCCACGCGCGGCCCAGGCAGCGCCGTGCTCGGCCTGGAAGAAGTAGTCGGCGAACCCGTGCAGATACAGCACCGCCGCCTCAGGGTGACGGCGACGGTCCGTTGGCCCCGCCCGGTGGCGCACCAGGGTGGCAACCGGGGTTCCGCAGCCGTCGGGACGCAGGCTGAGGGTGCGCGCCCGCCAGGGCTCTCCGAGGACGTCGGGAACCCAGGTGCCTTCATCACCGGAGGCCCCGTCGTCGTCGGCCGGGTACGAGGTATCGGGAGAGGTGCTCACCACCCCATCCTCACACCTGAGCCGCGGGCGGGTGGTGAGTACGCTGGTTCCAGCCAGAACTCGGCACGCGCACGCGGGGTCGAGTGCCGCGACCGAGGAGGAGATAACGCATGAGTGCTGTGGCGATCCTGGGGGCCGGCATCATGGCCTCCGCCCTCACCGTGCCGCTGACCCGCAACGGGCATCGGGTCCACCTGGTGGGCACCCACCTGGACACCGAGATCATCGACTCCATCCAGCGCACCGGCGTGCACCCGCACCTGGGGATCGCGTTACCGGAGGGGGTCACGGCCTTCCAGCTGGAGCAGGCGCGGGAGGCGTTCGAGGGGGCCGAGGTGGCCATCAGCGGGGTGAACTCCTTCGGGGTGGCCTGGGCCGGGCAGCAACTGAGCGCTCTGCTGCGGCCCGGGATGCGGGTGCTCTCGATCACCAAGGGCATGGACGCCGATGAGGCGGGGAACCTGCGCATCCTCCCCGAGGTGCTGATGGAGCAGGTGGGCGCCGAGTTGTCCGGACAGGTGACGTGGTCGGCGATCGTGGGACCCTCCATCGCCGGGGAGGTCGCGGTGGAGCACGACACCGCCGTGGTGTTCACCGGAACCGATCAGGAGTCCCTGGACTCCTTGGCGCGTATGTTCCGCACCGACTCCTATCACGTGTGGACGTCCACCGACCTCATCGGGCATGAGGTCGGCGCCGCCACCAAGAATGTCTACGCCTTCGCGGCCGGGTTCATGGAGGGGCTGCTCGACGCCGCCGGCATGGGCGCCGCGCAATACCGCCGGTACAACTACGGAGCCGCGGTGTTCGCCCAGGGCACCCGGGAGATGCTGCGGTTCATCGAACTGCTCGGCGGGGACCGGGAGACCACCACCGGTCTGGCCGGTGTGGGAGACATGTTCGTCACCTCCATGGGTGGACGGAACGTGCGGGCCGGTCGCTACGTGGGGTCGGGGGTGCCGTTCTCGGAGGTGCGCGACCAGCACATGAAGGGCGTCACCTTGGAGGGGGCGGCCGCGATCGAGGTGATCGGGGCGGCGATCGAGAAGCTCACCGAGCGCGAGGTGATCGGGGCCGCGGAGTTCCCGCTGCTGCGCCACCTGTACGGGATCATCGCCCACGATGAGCCACTGGCGATGCCGTTCGAGGACTTCTTCGGCGGGATGCGCTGACGCGGGGTTCACGCGCGCTGCGGGGGTGACGCGCAGCCGGCGTCGCGGCCTGCCGGCGTCGTGCACTCTGGGCGTCTCGCAGTGTGGGACGGCCCGGGGTCGACGTTGGCCGGCCCGGTGTCGGGACGTAGCGTGGCGCGCGACCATCCAGAGCAGCCGAGAGATCTGGCTCGACGACGCTGCAGCAACCCCCGCCGGCACGGACGGTGCTACCGCCAGGAACGATGGAGGCAGCCATGAGCGATCCACAACCCCGATGTTCCCTGCCCGAGGGTGTGGGAGCGGCCACCGTGGGCGTGCGCGGCGGCCAGCAGCGCACCGAGTTCGGCGAGATCGCTGAGCCGATGTTCCTCACCCAGGGCTACGCCTACGAACGGGCCGCCGACGCCGAGGCGGCCTTCGCCGGTGAACTCGACATCTTCACCTACTCCCGCTACTCCAACCCCACCGTTGCCGCATTCGAGGAACGGATGCGCCTGCTGGAGGGAGCGGAGGCCTGCTACGCCACCGCCAGCGGGATGTCCGCGCTGTTCGCCGCGATCGCCCCGCTGGTGAAACAGGGCGGGCGGATCGTGGCCGGCAGGGCGCTGTTCGGGTCCACCTTCGTGGTGCTGGACCAGATCATGGGCCAGTGGGGGGTCAGCACCGACTACGTCGATGTCCACCGGATCGAGGACTGGGAGCGGGCCCTGGCCACCCCGGCTGACCTGGTGCTGTTCGAGACCCCCTCCAACCCGATGATGGACCTGGTCGATATCGCTGCGGTCTCACGGCTGGCCCACCGCGCCGGTGCGCTGGTGATCGTGGACAACGTGTTCGCCACTCCGGTGCTGCAGCGGCCCCTGGAGTTCGGCGCCGACATCATCGTGTACTCGGCCACCAAGCACATCGACGGGCAGGGCCGGGTGATGGGCGGGGCGGTGCTGGGCCCGCGCGAGATCATCTGCGGCCC
Organism: Pseudactinotalea sp. Z1748; assembly: GCF_049725185.1. NCBI lineage: Bacteria > Bacillati > Actinomycetota > Actinomycetes > Micrococcales > Cellulomonadaceae > Pseudactinotalea > Pseudactinotalea sp. Z1748. The sequence continues at coordinate 49,701 of NZ_JBMPQB010000002.1, forward strand.
GGTGCAGGACTTCATTCGAAACACCGGTCCCACCCTCAGCCCGTTCAATGCCTGGGTGCTCCTGAAGGGCTTGGAGACGCTCGCCCTGCGGGTGCGGGCCCAGAGCGCGGCGGCGCGGGAACTGGCCACGTGGCTGGAGGGGCATCCCGGGGTGGCCTCGGTGCGGTACCCGCTCCTGGACTCCCACCCCCAGCAGGTGCTGGCCAAGGAACAGATGAGCGGCGGTGGGACCGTGGTCACCTTCGATGTGGCCGCCGACGGCGCCGGTGCTGCCGAGCAGGTCAAGGAGCGCACCTTCGCGGTCCTGGACGCCCTGCGGATCGTGGACCTGTCCAACAACCTGGGCGATGTGAAGTCGATGGCCACCCACCCGGCCACGACGACGCACCGCAAGCTGGGTGCGGCCGGTCAGGCCGCGATCGGGGTCACCCCCGCCACCGTGCGCCTGTCGGTAGGCCTCGAGGACGTGCCGGACCTGCGCGCCGACCTCGACCAGGCCCTGCGCTGACTTCGCGGCAGATGCCCTGACCTCGGGTGCGAGGTGGCGCGCGATCACGGTGGATGCCGCGAAGTCAGCGGGCTCTCGGGTCAGACGACGCCGTAGAGGCGGTCGCCGGCGTCGCCCAGGCCGGGCACGATGTAGGCCTTCTCGTTCAAGCCCTCGTCCACCGCGGCAGTCACGATCGTCACGTCCGCGCGATCCCCCACAGCATCCTCCACCGCGCCCAGCCCTTCGGGTGCGGCGAGCAGACAGATTGCGGTCACGTCGCGGGCACCGCGTTCGAACAGGTACTCGATCGAGGCCACCAGGGTGCCGCCGGTTGCCAGCATCGGATCCAGCACGAAGCACTGCCGCCCGGTGAGGTCATCGGGCAGCCGGTTGGCGTAGGTGATCGCCTCCAGGGTGTCCTCATCGCGCTGCAGGCCCAGGAACCCGACCTCCGCGGTGGGCAGCAGCCGGGTCATCCCCTCCAGCATGCCCAGTCCGGCGCGCAGGATGGGCACCACGATCGGCTGTGGATCGGCCATCCTGGTACCGATGGTGGAGGTGACCGGGGTGGAGATCCGCACCGGCTCGGTGCTCACCTCCCGGGTGGCCTCATAGGCCAGCAGGGTGACCAGCTCCTCGGTGAGTTGGCGGAACGTGGGAGACGGCGTGCGCTCATCCCGCAGGGCCGTGAGTTTGTGGGCGATCAATGGGTGCTCGACTACGTGCAGGCGCATGACGCCCAACCTACCGACCAGGCACACTGGCCACCATGACAACGGGCCCTCAGCAATCAGGTTCGGATCACACCGGCACCGCTCCGACCGCGGGTGCAGGTGCCGACCGCAGTCGTGGGGGTGGTGCCGACCGCGGCGATGGGGGTGCGGCCGGCAGGCGTGGGGGTGCGGGACGCAGCCGCAGCCCGGGTGCCGATCCCACTGCCGATCCATCCATTCCCCGGCCCGGCGATGCGGCCGCGATGCGCCTGGCCCTGCGCGAGGCAGCCACGGCCGGCGCCGCCGGTGACGTGCCGATCGGGGCGGTGGTGCTCGACCCCGAGGGTGAGGTGGTCGCCGTCGGGCACAACGCCAGGGAGGCCAGTGCCGACCCGACGGCTCATGCCGAGGTCCTCGCCCTGCGCGCGGCCGGGAGGGCGATGGGCAGTTGGCGCCTGACCGGGTGCACGCTGGTGGTGACGCTCGAGCCGTGCGCGATGTGCGCCGGGGCGGCGGTGCTGGCCCGGGTGGCCCGGGTGGTGCTGGGGGCCTGGGACCCAAAGGCGGGCGCGTGCGGATCCACCCGTGACATCGTTCGCGACTCCAGATTGCCGCACCGAGCGGAGGTGACCGGTGACGTGCTCGGCCCAGAGTGCGCCCAACTGCTGCGGGACTTCTTCGCCGAGCGGCGCTGAGCGGCCCGCTTTCCCAGAGGCGAGCAATGGGGCCGGTCCGGTCCGCTACAAGGGGGCCGGTAGCGCGGCCACCAGCGCCGTGAGTGTCTCGGAGGTGCCGGCGGGCACCAGCACGTCGGCCAGTGCATCACCCCGGGTGCTGCCGCGGTTCACGATCGCCACCGGTCGGCCGTTCCTGGCGGCGTGACGCACGAACCGCAGACCCGACATCACCGCCAGGGAGGAGCCGAGCACCACCAAGGCCTCGGCGTCGTCGACCATCGCGTAGGCACGGGCGACCCGGTCCTTGGGGACGTTCTCCCCGAAGTAGACGATGTCGGGCTTGAGGATCCCCCCGCACACCGGGCAGGGCAGCACGCGGAAGCCCTCGGTGGCCTCGATCACCGCGTCGGCGTCCGGGGCGATCTCCACGTCGGCGACGCTGACGTCATCGGCGAAACCAGGGTTGAGTTTTTCCAGTTCGCGGTGCAGTTCGGTGCGTGTCATCCGATGGCCGCAGGTGAGGCAGATGACGGCGTCGTAGTGACCGTGCAGGTCGATCACCCGCTTCGAGCCGGCGGCCTGGTGCAGTAGGTCCACATTCTGGGTGATCACCCCGTTGACCAGTCCGGTGGCCTCCAGGGCGGCCAGTGCCCGGTGCCCACGGTTCGGTTCGGTGGTGCGCATGTGCCGCCAGCCCACGTGGTTCCGGGCCCAGTAGTGGCGGCGGAAGCCGTCGTCGGACACGAACTGCTGGTAGGTCATCGGGGTCCGCGGCGGGGAGTCCGGGCCCCGGTAGTCGGGGATTCCGGAGTCGGTGGACATCCCCGCACCGGTCAGAGCCGTCCACTGCCTGCCGCGCAGCAGGTCCACCAGTTCGTCCGTCATGTCGCTCACGCCGAAAGCCTACGGCTGCGGGGCGGCGAGTGAGGTGCCGGGTGCTCGCCGTGCGTAAGGAAGTGCCCGGCGATATCGTCCACCAGACGGCCATGGCACGGAAGGCGACGGAGGCGGGTCATGATCTCCCCTGACATTTCTCGACGACACCTCCTCGGACTGGGTCTGGGGCTCGGGGCCGGCACAGCGCTGGGGCTGGCTGGGTGCGCGCCCGCCACGTCCAACCCGAACGACGGCCCGACGCTGCCCCCCGCGGACGGTCCGATCCGGTTGACGTACTGGTCCTGGCTGAAGGACCTTCAGGTGGTCTGCGACATCTGGAACGAGGCCAACCCGGACGTGCAGGTGGAGGCGGTCTGGATCCAGGGCGGCAACGCCGGTGGGTACCAGAAACTCTTCTCCGCCCTCGCCTCCGGCGGCGGCCCGGACATCGGGCAGGTGGAGTTCCGTCAGATTCCCGCGTTCCTCCTGGTCAACGGCCTGGTGGAGATCGGGCGGTACGGCATGGGCGAGGTCACCAACCGGTACGACGAGGCCCTGATCAACCAGATCACCTTCAACGACGGAATGTTCGGGGTGCCCCAGGATTCGGGCCCCGTCGGCTTCTACTACCGCCACGACCTGTTCGACTCCATCGGCGCGCAACCACCGGGCACCTGGGAGGAATGGTTGGAACTGGCCCGCGAGGTCCGCGCCACCGGGGCGTACCTGGAGGCCTTCGACGTCGGGGACACCTCCCCGTTCGCCGCCTACGCCACCCAGGCGGGAGCGAACTGGTGGCAGATCGACGGCGATTCCTGGGTGGTGAACATGACCGATGAGGCCACCCTGGAGGTCGCGGACTTCTTCGACCGTGCCGTGGACGAGGACCTGCTGCACACCGGCTTCGGCCCCTACTCCCCGGGATGGTTCGCCGCGGCCGGTAACGATCAGATCTTCGCGGCCACCGGCGCCTCGTGGGCCGATGCCCTGATCCAAGGGGTAGCCGCCACCGAGGGACTGTGGCAGGTGGCCCGGATGCCGAACTGGGCCCAGGGCTTCGGGTCGACCTACCTCGGTGGGTCCACCGCGGCGGTGATGGCCAATACGCGCTACCCGGCCGAGGCGCTGGACTTCTGCATCTGGATGACCACATCCGAGGAGGGGATCGACGCGATGATCGAGCACTGCGGCATCGGCTGGTCGCCGTCTCCGGACTTCATCGGTTCCTCCCGGATGGAGCCGTCGGAGTTCTTCGGCGGGCAGAACTACAACGAGGAGGTCTTCGTGCCGGCCTCCGATGAGCAGAACCTGGAGTGGACCTGGGCACCGACGACGCAGCGCGTCTTCGACATCCTCGGCGACGGGTTCCGGCGCAAACTGACGGCGGGGCAGAGTTTCGTGACGTCGATGCGCGAGGCCGAGGAAGCCACCGTGAAGGTGCTCGCCGATACCGGCCTGAATGTGAGGTCGGCATGAAGCGCGCCGAACCGGGGCGCACCGGGCCGGGCGGATCGGGCACCGCGACCGGGGAGCGCCCGAGCGCCCGCGAGGACGCGGCCGGTGAGCGGAGCGCAGGTGTGCGCCCGGCCCGTGGTGGACGAACCCACCGCAACGCCCAGATGCGGCGTGCGCCGTGGTTGTTGCTGGCCCCGTTCGTGGTGGTGTTCTTCTTCGCGTTCCTGCTCCCGATCGCCTACGCGGTGGTGCAGAGTTTCGTCCGGGTGGAGCGCCAGGGCCTGTTCGGGGAGGAGGGCATCAGCTCCACCTTCGCCGGTGTGGGCAACTACGCGGCGGCCCTGGACAACGCCGAGTTCGTCGCCTCAATCGGGCGGGTGTTGCTGTTCGGCGTGGTGCAGGTACCTGTGATGATCGTGTTCGCCACGGTGCTGGCGCTGCTGCTGGAGACCGCCTCGGCGAGATGGCCGGCTTTCTTCCGGGCCACGTACTTCATGCCTTACGGGGTGCCGGGGGTGATCGCCACAATCCTGTGGTCGTTCCTGTATTTGCCCGGTCTGAGCCCGGTCGTGGACGTGGCCGAGGCGGTGGGGATCTCCATCGACTTCCTGGGCCCCGGAGTGGTGTTGTGGTCGATCGCGAACATCGTGACCTGGACCTACACCGGCTACAACATGCTCATCATCGTCGCCCAACTCAAATCCATCCCGGGTGATATCTACGAGGCGGCCCGGATGGACGGCGCCGGCACCTGGCGGATCGCCGGGTCCATCCAGTTGCCGATGATCCGGCCGGCGCTGATGCTCGCCACCGTCTTCTCCATCATCGGCACCCTGCAACTCTTCGCCGAACCTCAGGTGTTGCAGAGCGTCTCCCCGGCGATCAACAACGACTACACCCCGAACCTGTCGGCATACAACTCCGCGTTCAACTACAACGACTACGGGGTGGCGGCGGCCCAGTCAGTCATCATCGCGCTGGCAGCATTCGTGCTGTCCTTCACCTTCCTGCGCCTGGTGAACCGGAAGGAGAAGCTCTGATGACCGCGCTCGCCCCGACCTCCGCGCGCACGGCCCGGCGCCAGGACCGCGCCAAGAACAAGGCCAAGCCCGGCGGCACCCCGCAGTCGCGCATCATCGTCACGGGCCTGCTCGTGGTGGCGGCACTGTACTTCCTGGTCCCGGTCTACTGGGTGGTCGTGGCAGCCACGAAGAGCACCGAGGACCTGTTCGCTACCAACGGGTTCTGGTTCGCCGAGAACATCAACCTGCTGTCCAACATCACCCAGGTGCTCACCTATGACGGCGGCATCTTCGTGCGCTGGTTCGCGAACTCGGTCTTCTACTCCGGTGTCGGTGGTCTGATCGCCACCTACTTCGCCGCCGCCGGTGGGTATGCCCTGGGCAAGTACGTCTTCCCGGGCCGGGAACTGGTGTTCGGGATCGTGCTCGGTGGGGTGCTGGTGCCGGCAACGGCTACCGCCCTGCCACTTTTCCTGCTGTTCAGCCAACTGGGGATGGCTAACACCTACGCCAGTGTGCTCATCCCCTCCCTGGTCTCTCCGTTCGGGCTGTTCCTGTGCCGGATCTACTCCACGGCCACGGTGCCGGATTCCCTGATGGAGGCCGCCCGGATGGACGGTGCGGGGGAACTGCGGATCTTCCACGTGATCGGGTTGCGGGCCATGGTGCCGGCACTGGTCACCGTGTTCCTGTTCCAGCTCGTGGGTATCTGGAACAACTACTTCCTGCCGCTGGTGATGCTGGCCGACCAGGACCTCTACCCGATCACGTTGGGGCTGAACAACTGGCTGGCGCAGGTGGATCGACTGCCGGAGTTCTATGAACTCACCACCGGTGGGGTGCTGCTGTCGGTGATTCCCCTGGCTATCGCCATGATCGTGCTGCAGCGCTACTGGCGGGGCGGGCTGACAGCGGGTGCGGTGAAGGAGTAGCCGCCCGGCGTCCGGCTGGACGACGGCGGCCTCACCCCGCCAGGGGCCCCCACCCGGTGAGGAATCCCACGCCGGCCAGGCTGCCGGCAACCAGACCGCCCCACACGATCGCGGCGATGATCTGCCAGATCACCACACGGGTGCGGGCGTAGCCGACGCTGACCATGATGAACGTGGTCAGGGAGATGGCCAGGACGGTCGGGGCCAGCAGGGAGGCCAGCGGTACCCCGTACTTGTCGGTGCGGGCCACGACCCGGGCCCGGCGGGAGTCGGATGCGGCAGGCTTGTTGTGCCGCCGGTTGGCCACGGCGCCCCCGGCGAGGCTCGCGATGAGCACCGCACCGGCGTTCCCCACCACCGCCGCACCATAGGCCAGCAGCAGAGGTACGCCCGCCACACTGCCGATCGCTGTGCCCAGGTAGGACTCCACGAACGGCACCACGCCCAGAAGTGCGACGGCCAGCACCGAGATAGCCGGTGGCAGGTCGGCGACGAAGACTTGAATGTCATTGACGATCTGGTCCATGTCTGGCTCCTTGGGGCTCGGACCACCGGTGGCGGTATCTGCTGGGATAACACCAGCATTCCCGCCGAACCGGTCCGTCAGTAGTGCGCAGGTTCAGGGGTCGCCGTGCATCCGACCCGGGCCGGCCGTGACAGCCGTCATGTGCGGGCCGCATCCGGGGCGGGGTTGCCCCGCTCTCCGGCGCCACCGGCGGCGTCCTGCTCGGCGGCGTCCCGGCCGGACTTGTGCTCCAGTTCGGCGTTCAGCACCCCTCCGGTGAGTAGGGCGATGGAACTCAACCACATCCACAGCACCCCGGCGAGCACCAACCCGACGGTCTGCGCAGCGGCCTGGACCGCCGAGTCCTGCATCGGGTCCCCGTCCAGCACCGAGGTGCCCGTGTAGGCCAGGTACCGGCCGAAACCGAGGGAGATCCCGATCAGCAGGATGGTGCCCAGCACTGCACCGGGCAGGCACCGGGTCCACACGGTGTCCACGTTCGGCCCGTACCGGTACAACATGGTCAGGTAGAGCGCGACCACGGCCGCGACCGCCGGCCAGCGCAGCACGCCCCACGCGATCTCGAAGAAGGCGCCGAGACCGAACTGGTCGGCGATCTCCCGGCCGCCGCCGAGCAACGGTCCCACCACCACCATCGCCACCAGGGCCAACAGCGTGATGACCGCACCGAAAGCCAGCACCAGACCGAGCGCCTGCAGGCTCAGGAATGCGCGGCGCTCCTGCACCGCGTAGGCATCGTCGAGTGCGCGGATCGCCGCGCGGAACATTCTGCTGGCCAGCCACAGCGCCGCCAGGACCGATCCGATCGCCACCCCGGCCCGCTCCTGCGCGAGCAGCCCCTCGATCAACGGCACCAGCACCTCATCGGTGACGTCGGAGGCGAAGATCGTTGCCACGGCCTCGATCAGGCTCTCCTCAATCTGCCCCACCTGCTCCGGGCCGAGGATCCGTTCCAGGAAGCCCAGGCTGGAGCCCAGAGCCAGTCCCAGCGGCACCAGGGAGATCAGGCCGTAGTAGGTCATCTCCGCGGCCAGACCGGTGACCCGCACCTCTTGGGCCCGGCGCACCGAACGGAAGGTCAAGGAGACCAGGTTGATCCGGCGTTCCCGGTCCTCCCGGCTCTCCACCCGGTGCTGGATACGGGTCATCAGGTCCCGCTCGGGGGCGCGTGCGGCCCGGTACCGGCGCAGTGGTTCGAGTCCGTAATGATTGATCGCCGCGCCCAGATGGGAGAGCAGCAGACCTGCGGCAGCGGCCCCGCCCAGGCTGATCACCGGTCGCCACGGCGCGTGCGTCACTTCCATCAGGCTCAGCCCGGAGGTGAAGGAGCCGAAGACCGACAGGATGGTGGTGGCGGCCGGACTGAGCCAGGTGCGCATCGGGGAGAACCGGCGAAAGGTGGCCGCCACGACGAAGCCCGTCAGCACTACGGCCACGAACAACACGACGACTCCCCGCTCCCACGCGCACTGGTGTGCTCAGGATGGCACGGTCATCGCGCCGCGAGGAGCGGACATACCCGACGGCGCCAAACTGCGACCGGCAAAGAAGTCCGGGGACTCAGCCCACCACGGCGCCCGCTCGGATCACGGTGCGGGGACGCGCCTCGTCCCACAGCGCCGAAGCATCGGTGCGTGGATCGGCATCAAGGATGATCATGTCCGCCACGGCGCCAGGTGCGATCCGGCCCAGGTCCTCCCGTCCCAGGATGTCCGCATTCACCCTGGTGGCCGACCGGAGCACGTTGTCCACGCCGTCGGCCTCGATCTGCAGGCGCAACCCGAGGAGCTGGTCGTCCTCCAGGTCACCCATCAGGTCGGTGCCGAATCCGATCGCAACCCCGGCGGCGCGAGCGGTCGTGATCGCCTCCTGGCCGGCGTGGAGGACCTGCCGGTTCTTCTCCTGACCGTCCTCGGAGAGCCCCACCGCAGCGCCCCGGCGGTTCATCGCGTCGTACGCGACCAGCGTCGGAACCAGGAAGGCACCGTGCATGGCCATCTCCTGTGCGGCTGCAGCATCGAGCAGGTTGCCGTGCTCGATCGTGCGAACACCGGCTCGCACGGCGTGCACGATCGACTCGGGGGAGTAAGCGTGTGCGGCCACGTAACTGTGCCGTCGGGCGGCCTCGGTGCAGATCGCCTCCAGTTCCTGCTCGGAGTACTGCGGCAGCCGGATCGGGTCGGTGGGGGAGACCACACCGCCGGATGCCATCACCTTGATGCAGTGTGCCCCGGTGCGGAGCCGGTCCCGGACGGCAGTGCGCACCGCGTCCACGCCGTCGACCACCTCGGTGATGTGCGCGGACAACGCGCACGAACCCACATCGGCCGGACGAGGATCGCCATGCCCCCCGGTCTGGCTCAGGGCCGCGCCGGAGTAGAAGTACCGCGGCGCGGCGATCAACCCGGCCTCGATCGCCCGGGCAAGACCGATGTCCCCGCCGGCCACGTCACGCACGGTGGTGAACCCCCGGCCCAGAGCCCGGCGCAGGCGCTGACCTGCGGCCAGCGCGACATAACTCATGGGTGTCTGGTCGATCCCGAAGGCGTCCAGTCCGATGCCGTAGGCGTGGAAGTGGGCGTCGATCAGCCCGGGGACCACTGTGCGACCATGTGCGTCCACCACCGTGTCCCCGTCCTGGGGATCCACCGCGCCGACTGCCTCGATGCGTCCATCGACCGCTCTGATCGACGCGGTCGAGACCCGTCCGTCGTCAAGGACGGCGGCATCGGTGATCGTCAGCGCCCCACTCATCGTGCACCGTCGTTGTGCACGCGGGTGGCCCGTGCGGCCACAGCCCGCTCCACCTCGGTCCGCAACACCTCCAGTGGCACGCTGCCCAGACCGAGGATCACGTCGTGGAAGTGCCGTAGGTCGAAGTGCTCACCGAGGGTGCGTTCAGCGTGCCTGCGCAGTTCCAGGATCGCCAGTTGTCCCAAGTAGTAGGAGGCGGCCTGGCCGGGCCAGGTGATATAGCGGTCCACTTCGGTGGTGATCTCGTGCTCGGACAACGCGGTGTTCTGCCGCAGGAAGTCCTGGGCCCGCTCCCGGCTCCAGCCCAGGGCGTGGATCCCGGGGTCGATCACCAGCCGGGCGGCCCGCCACATCTGGTAACTGAGCATCCCCATCATCTCGAACGGGGTGCGGTAGATGCCCATCTCCACCCCCAGGCGCTCGCAGTACAGCGCCCAGCCCTCACCGTAGGCGGAGATGTAGACCTCCCGCCGGTAGTCGGGGTTCTGCTCGGCCTCGGCGGCGAAGGCGCTCTGGAACGCGTGCCCCGGGGCCGCCTCGTGCAGAGTCAGCGCCGGCAGCGCGTACAGCGGCCGGGCGGGCAGGTTGTAGGTGTTCAGCGTGTACCGGTCCCGGCCGCCGCGGCCGGCGGTGTAGTAGGGCGCCAGGTCCGGTGGCGGTTCGATGATGCCGAACCGGCCGCGCGGGACCAACCCGAAGAACTGATGGACGACGGCGTCGAACAGTTTGCACTGCCAGGCCGCCTCCTTGAGGAGTTGGGCGGGGGTGTCCACGTAGAACTGGGGGTCGGTGCGCATGAACTCCCGCATCGTCGCGGCGTCATCGAAGCCGGCTTCCTCGGCCACCTGGGCCATCTCGGCCCGGATCGAGGCGACCTCGGCCAGCCCGATGCGGTGGATCTCCTGCGGGTCCAGGTCCGTGGTGGTGTACTCGCGCAACTGGGCGCGGTAGAAGTCGGTGCCGCCGGGGGTGGCGGCCACCGAGACGTCCTCGGGTAGGCCGGGCAGATACTCGGTGAGGAGGAAGTCCAGCAGGGCGGCGTAGGCGGGGATCACCGTCTGCTCGATCACGGCGGTAGCAGCCGAGATCAGGTCCCGGCGCCGTTCGACGCCGACCGTGGCCGGCAGGTCGGTGAACGGACGCAGGTAGGCGACGTGGTCGGCGCTGGTGGCCTCGGCCACACTGCGGGCGGTGCCCTCCCGTCCGGCCATAGCCACCCTCGGTGGGGCGAACCCGCGGCGCAGGCCGGTGCGCATGTTCTCGATGTGCTGGTCGAACCAACGCGGCAACTGGCGCAACTGCTCCAGGAACGCCTGGGCCTGCTCATAGGTCATCGAGACCCGGGCCAGGCCCTGATGGTCGGTCCAGAACGCGGTGTCGGAGTTCATCGGGCGCTCAAACACCCGGTGTTCCACGTGGGCGATCAGGGCCTCGATCTGGGTGAGGTAGACCGCCAGGTCCACCCGGGCCCGCGCCGAAAGCGCTGCGGTATCCAGGCCGGCCAGTTCCTCCTTGACCGAGCGCCAGTGCTCCCCGCGGGCCAGCCAGGCCGGGGCGGAGACGTCCGGCAGGCGCGCATCGACCTCCTGTCCCCAGTAGAACTGGCTGCCGAGTTCCTGGAGCCGCCAGGTCCACTCGGCCTCGGAGATACGCCGGAACTCGGTCTCGGCGGGGCTGCTGGATCCGGCGGAGGTGCTCATCGGTCCTGGTCGTCCTTTCGTCGCTGACTGGTGGCCGCGTTGTCTGCCTCGTCTGCCGAGGCTGCCTCGGCGCGGATCCGGGCCGCATCCCATTCGGTGGGGATGCGCGGTACGGCAGCGAGCAGTTCCTGGGTGTAGGCCTGACCGGGTGCGTCGAAGATCTGTGCGCACGAGCCCTCCTCGACCACCTTGCCCTTGTGCATCACGGCCACCCGGTCGGCGATCTCGCGCACCACGGCCAGGTCATGGGCGATGAAGAGGTAACTCAGGCCCAGATCGCGTTTGAGGTCCTGGAGCAGATCGATCACCTGGGCCTGCACCGACACGTCCAGGGCGGAGACCGCCTCGTCGCAGATCACGACCTTGGGGTTGACCGCCAGCGCCCGTGCGATCCCGATTCGCTGGGCCTGCCCGCCGGAGAACTGGTGCGGGTAGCGGGTGGAGTGATCGGGGTTCAGGCCCACCCGGGCCATCAGGTCCTTCACCCGTGTGCGGTAGGAGACCTTGGTGCGGATGCCTTGGTAGCGCAGGGGTGCCGACACGATCCGTTCCACGTCGTGGCGGGGGTTGAGGGAGGAATAGGGGTCTTGGAAGACCAGTTGCACGTTGCGGCGGAAGGTGCGCAGATGGCTGTCGGTGGCCTGGGTGACGTCGGTGCCCTCCAGGTAGACCGACCCAGCCGTGGCGGGGATGAGCAGGGAGAGCAGCCGGGCGCTGGTGGACTTACCCGATCCCGACTCCCCCACCACCGCCAACGTCTGGGCCTGGTGCACCCGCAGGCTCACGTCATCGACCGCCAGTAACGTCTCGGGCCGGCGGCCCTTGGCCCTGGTGGTGTAACTCTTGACCAGGTTGCGGCCCTCAAGCAATACCTCACCCATCAGTGCACCTGCCCATCGATGCGTGGCGTGGCATGCAGCAATTGGGTGGTGTACTCGTGCTGCGGGGCGGAGAAGATGCACTCGGCGGGGCCCGCCTCGACCTGGTTGCCGTGGCGCATCACGAGAATGTCATCGGCCATCTGGGAGACCACCGCGAGGTCGTGGGTGATGAAGATCATCGCGATACCGGTCTGCTCCTGCAGTCCGCTGAGCAGTTCCAGGATCCGCGCCTGCACCGTCACGTCCAGGGCGGTGGTGGGCTCATCGGCAATGAGCAGGTCCGGCTCGCACACCAGCGCCATGGCGATCATGATGCGCTGGCGCATGCCGCCGGAGAACTGGTGCGGGTAGTGGTCGTACCGGTCCGCCGGGGAGGGGATACGCACCTGTTCCATCGCCTCCACCGCCACCGCGCGGGCCTGCTTGCGGGAGGCGTTGCGGTGCGCCCGGTAGGCCTCGGCGATCTGGAAGCCCACGGAGTAGTACGGGTTCAGGGAGGACAGCGGGTCCTGGAACACCATCGAGATCCGGTTCCCGCGCAGCCTGCGCATCTGCGCGTCGGTGCGGCCCAGCAGCGCCTCACCGTCGAAGACGACGCTGCCGCTAGCCCGCGCACCCACCGGGAGCAGGCCCATCAGGGCCAAGGAGGTCATCGACTTGCCGGACCCGGACTCACCCACCACGCCCAGGGTGCGGCCGCGGTGCACATTCAACGAGACACCGTCCACCACCGCGGTGGCCCGGCGCGCTTCGCCGAACTCCACGGTCAGGTCCCGCACTTCCAGCAGGGGTGCGGTGGTGGGAGCGGTACCAGCCTCGGCGGTCGTGCGGCGCGGGCTCATGAGACGGCCGTCCGCACGCGCGGGTCCAGCACCGGGTAGAGCAGGTCCACCACGATGTTCATCAACACCACGGCCACACCCGCCACGATCGTCACGCCCATGATCACCGGTTGGTCATTGGTGCTGATCGCGTCGTAGGCGAGTTTGCCCACCCCGTTCAGGCCGAACACGGTCTCGGTGATCAGGGCCCCACCGAGCAGGGCCGCGAAGTCCATCCCGAACAGGGTGGACACCGGGGTCAGTGAGGGCCGCAGGGCGTGCCTGGTCAGCAACGGACCGCGGGACAGACCCTTCGCCCGGGCGGTGCGCATGAAGTTCTCCGAGAGGGTCTCCAGCACGTTGGCCCGGGTCAGCCGGGTGTACATCGCGGCATACATGAGCGAGAGCACCACCCACGGCATCAGGTAGGCCTGGAACCATCGCACCGGGTCATCGCCGAAGGGCACGGCAGAGGGGAAGGGCAGGATGCCCAGTTGTACCACCAGCAGGTACTGCAGGATCAGGGCCACGAAGTAGTTCGGCAGCGCGATCCCGGCCAGGGCGGTGCCCATCGCCGCACGGTCCCACCAACTGCCGGCCTTGACCGCACTGATCAGTCCGGCGCTCACCCCGGCGAACAGCCACAGCACCGCCGCGCCGATCGCCACCGTCGCGGTGACCGGGAACCGGTCGGCGATCATCGTCAGCACCGACTGGCGGGTTTGGAAACTGTACCCCAGGCAAGGGGCGTCGCAGAACACCGCGGAGGCACCGGTGCCGTAGGAGCGGCCCACGAAGATTCCGGACAGGAAGGTCCAGAACTGGGTCAGGAACGGGTCCTGCAGCCCCAGTCGGGTGCGGATGTCGTGGATACGTTCGGCCGAACAGGTTTGCCCGCAAATGCTCGCTGCCGGGTCCGGGGTGAGCCAGAAGAAGATGATGAAGGTGAACAGCACCACCGCGAACAACACCACGGCGGCCGCGAACAGCCGCCGGACCAGGTAGGTCAGCATCAGCCTTGTGCCCCCCTTGCCAGACCCTTCTGCAGGGCGTCTCCGAGCACCATGAACGACAGCACCGTCAAGGTCAGGAAGATGCCGGGGAAGATGAAGAACAGCGGGTGGGAGGCGTACCAGGGCACGGCCGCGGCCACCATCTGCCCCCAGGACGCCGTGGGTGGCTGCACCCCCACACCGAGGAAGGACAGGCCCGCCTCGGTGGCGATGAAGTTCGGGATCGACAGGGTCGCCAGCACGATGATCGAGGCCACCAGGTTCGGCAGCACCTCCTGGAAGACGATCCGGAGCCTGCTGGCCCCAGCCGCTCGGGCCGCTTCGACGAACTCCCGTTCTGTCACCGACATCGCCTGGCCGCGTACGACTCGGGCGATCGCCGGCCAGCCGAAGATGGCCAGCACGAGCACCAGCATCAGGGGCCGGTTCCCGCCCGGGATCGCCGAGAGGATCGCGATCATGAAGATCAGCGCGGGGAAGGCCATCAAGAAGTCCATGATCCGGGAGATCACCTGATCGACCACCCCGCGCAGGAACCCGGCGAGCACCCCCAGGGTGACGCCCAGAGCGGTGGTCAGGGCGGCCGCGGCCACCGCGATCGTCAGGGAGATCCGCGCGCCGTAGACGATCCGGGCGAAGATGTCGCGCCCGTTCAACGGCTCCACACCGAACCAGTGGTCGGCGGAGATGCCGCCGTAGCGCCCCTCCGGGAGGCCCCCGCGGGCCGGGTCCAACTGGTCCTGGTGGAACTCCAGTGGACCCGAGCCGCTGATTGAGGTGAGCACCGGCGCGAGGATCGCCATCAGGGCCACGATCCCCAGGAAACTCAGCGCCAGCACCGCGGAGGGGCGGAGCAGGGCCCGTCGCATCGCGCTGCTGCGCTTGCCGGGTTGCTCCGCGTCCTCCTCGGGGCCGAGATGTTCCTCCGCCGTGAGCTGGGTGCTCAGGGTCATCGAAGACTCAGCCCTCTGGGTCGATCAGACCAACAGAGGCGTAGTCGATGTACCCGGTGCGGGCGGCGTGGGCGTAGGCGTCGCCGACGTTCTCCCCCACCATCTGCAAGGGGGTCTCCCGTACCAGCGGCACCACCGGGGCGTGTTCCATGATCTCCCGGTTCAGTTCGGCGTAGGCAGCGTTCTGCTCGTCGATGTCGGTGATCATCTCGATCTCGCGGAACCGGTCGTTGATCTCGGGTTCGTCGAACTGGGACATGTTGGTGTTGCCCGATTCGGAGATCCGGGTGCCGTCGAACAGCGGCGTCAGCAGCGGGGTACCGGAGAGCCAGCTACCGCACCAGCCGTAGATGGCCATGTCGTTCTGCTGGGCCGGGGTGCCGATCGCCTCGTAGTAGGTGGCGCCGTCGATGACGTTCAGTTCCACGCTGATCCCGGCAGCCTGCAGGGACTGCTGGACGGCCTCGGCCTGTGCCTGCCATTTCGGAATGCCGCGCACGTCCATGACGAAGGACAATTCGTCCGCGTCGTAGCCGGCCTCCTCGATCATGCTGCGGGCGAGTTCGGGGTCACCCTCGGAGTTGTCGGTCGGGTACAGGTCGAACTCTTCCCGGCCCGGCACGGTTGGCAGCAGCATCTCGGTGGCGACCTCGGCGACTGCCGGGCCGCCGGTGGCGGTGATCACGCTCTGCCGGTCGATCGCGTAGTTGAGGGCCTGCCGCACGGTCAGGTCCGACATCACGTCCTTGGTGGTGTTCAGGGTCAGGAACGTGGTGCAGGTGGGCAGGATCTGGATGGTGCGCTCCCGCAGCGACTCATCATCGAGCACCCGGCCCAGGCTGGCCGGCAGCAGCGGGTTGGTGCTGGAGATGACCGCGTTGCGGTCATCTCCCTGCCCGGTCAGCGCGCGTTGGTCGATGGTGTTGGGGTCCAGGCCGAAGACGAACTCGAACGCATCGGGCTGCGCGGCGCGGATCGGGTCGGTCTCGGGGTCCCACTCCTCGTTGCGGACCAGGGAGACGTGCGAGCCGCGCTCGTAGGACTCCACCCGGTAGGGGCCGGAGGCGATGGGTTGGACGTCGATCTGCTCCACGTCCACCTCGCCGTCGGGGAAGGGGGTGAACGGTGGGTTGGCCGCCACGGCGTTGAAGTCGGCCAACGGCCGCTCCAGGGTGAACTCGATCGTGCGGTCATCGGGCGTGCTGATCGAGTCCAGGCCCTCCGGGGCGTCGTAGGTGCCCGCGTACTCGCGGGCACCGTCGATCACCATGTGCAGGTCCGAACCGATCGCCAGGCCTGGGTCCATGGACCGTTCCAGCGCGTACTTCAGATCGTGGGAGGTGATCGGGGTGCCGTCCTCGTACCGCAGGCCCTCCCGCAGGGTGAAGGTCCACACGGTGGCGTCCTCGTTCGGGGTGCCCAGGTCCTCGGCGAGGTCCCCGACCAGCGTCATCTCCTCGGTCTCGGGGTCGTAGACGTAGTTGGTCAGGTGGCGGTAGATCAGGTGGTAGAAGTTGTTGACGTTGCCGTCGTTACCCATCGCCGGGTCCAGGTGGGAGAAGTCCACCGCGCCGAGGACGGTGACGGTCCCGCCGGGGCTGGCCGCGGAGGTGCGCAGGGCGAAACCGGCTTCGGTCAGCGTCACCTCCGACTCGCTGCCGGAGTCGTCCCCCGATCCGGTCGAGCCGTTGCCGTTGCCGGCTCCGTTCGAACAGGCCCCGAGCGCCAGCGCGCCGGCGATGAGCAGCGCCCCCAGGGCCTTGCTGCGAGTTGACTTCATAGTCCTGAACTCCGTCTTTGGTGAGTGGTATGTCACATAGTGGGGCCAGCCTCCGGGTATGGTCAAGGGCGTCGTGCAAGCGTTACCTGTCCGTGATCGTGGATTACCGGTGGGCGGGAAGTTGTGGGCTTCGACGCGCCCGGGGCGCACCCAGCCGCGACCGGCCGGCCGGCACGCGCGTCATCGCGTTTGGCTCAGGTGAACAGGCAGAAGGGGTGGCCGGCGGGGTCGATCAGGACGCGCACCTGCGGCTGGGGTTGGACCTCGGCCTCGACGGCCCCGCACCGGAGCGCCCATCGCACCGCCGCGTGCAGGTCCTGCACCCAGATGTCCAGGTGCTGGGTGGCCACCTGTGCACCGGGTCGGGCGGGCCAGACCGGGCGGGTGTGGTGACGTTCGAACTCGAAGTTCAGAGTAGGCCCGGACCCCTCGGGGGCGCGGATCTGGGCCCAGCCGCCGTCGGGCTCCTCACTGGTGACCTGCAGTCCGAGGAGGTCGGCGTAGAAGGCCGCCAGCGCTCCCGGCTCGGGGGCGCCGATCGTGATCGAGGTGAGACTCATCGACGGTCGTTCCATGATGCTCCTCCGTTCTCATGGGCGGTGACTACGCAGCGACCACCCGGTGGCGGCACGACCCACCGGTGGCTACCGGGGTGGCCCCCCGAACCGGGCCGCCGGCGCCAGGTCGGCGGGCAGATCCTCGCCCACGGC
This sequence comes from Pseudactinotalea sp. Z1748, assembly GCF_049725185.1. Lineage (NCBI taxonomy): Bacteria > Bacillati > Actinomycetota > Actinomycetes > Micrococcales > Cellulomonadaceae > Pseudactinotalea > Pseudactinotalea sp. Z1748. The sequence goes on from NZ_JBMPQB010000002.1 coordinate 67,004, forward strand.
AACCTTGGCCAACGCCTGCCCGAGGGCGGGAGCCTGCTTGAACAGGTTGTGCCCGACGACGGCGCTCACCCCGGGTCCCTGCCACACCCCGACGCCGTCGGAGCCCCAGGGCAATTCGGTGACCCAGCAGTGCACGTGTCCCACCGGGTCCGGGTCCAGGCCGGGCAGGGCCGTGGCGACGTAGGCCCGGGCCTGCTCGGCCAGGTCGGCCAAGCGCTGCGCGCCTCCGGGGGAGGTGAGGTCGGTGGTGCTGCTCAGGCCCAGGGAGTAGCGGGTGTTGCCGGGGTGGGCCGCGGCGTAGACCCCGGTTGCGCCGAACGCCCCGCTGGAGTCCTGCAGCGTCGCCAGTCGCTCCGGAGCTTCCCCGGTCACCGCGAACGTCAGACGGACATGGGCGCAGAGACGCACCGGGATAGCCATGTCTGGGACCAGTTCGGCCGTGCGGGCGCCTGCGCAGACCAGCACATGGTCATGCCGGCGCCGACCGGTCAGGGTGCGTACCTCCACCCGGGAACCAGCCGGGCCGATGGTGATGACCTGCTCTCCGATGAGGGCTTGGTGCAGCGCCCCGGCCAGTGCCGCGATGGCGGTCTCGGTGCGGATCGAGCCGCCGCCGTGATCGAGGACGGCCGGGCCGTCGTAGGGCGCCAGGATCGGGAGGGCTCGAGCCACCTGATCCGGATCAACCCGGGCAGCTTCGACGCCCTCGACGCCGGCCAGGATGCGGAGTTTGTCGAGGGCACCATCACCTAGCGACAGTGCGCCGTCTGCGGAGAGCAGTTCGGTGCCGAAGTCGCGTTCCCACTGGCGCCAGCTGCGGCGGCTGCGCACCGCCCAGGTCACCATGCGCGGATCGTCGTGGGCGTGGCGGAAGATCCGCGAGCACCCAGCGGACTGCCCGCTGCCCGGCGCGGCCGGTTCGTACACAGTGACATCGGCCCCGCGCTGCTGCGCGGCGTAGGCGGCGGCCATGCCCACGATGCCGGCACCGACGACGGCGACATCGGCCATAGTGCCTCCTGGGGTACGCGGATACCGGCCTAGGAGTTCATCGTCGGGGCGGCCGGAGGGGTCGTCAACCGCTGGCTACCTCAGGTTCTTGCACAGTTCCTCGTTGGTCTCGGTGGCGCGGCGGCGCGTGCCGTCGTCAGCGACGTAGGTGTAACTGACGGTTTCGGTGCGACCGGTGGCGACGTAGCCCAGGCGCAGGTACAGGGCGCGGGCTCGGTGGTTGCCCAGATCCACCCCCAAGGTGGCGTGGTCGTGACCTTGTTCGCGAAGCAGGTCCTCGGCGGCGGCGATCAAGGCGGTGCCCACCCCGCGCCCCCGGGCGCGGGAATCAACCCGCAGGTGCCGTAACTCGCCGCGGGCCACCAGCACACCACCGATCACCTCATCGTCCTCGCGGGCCACCAGGTAGGTCGCCTCCCCGGCGCGCCGGCGCGCGCCATGCCCGAGGGCAGGCTCGGCGCCGGGAGGTTCGCGGCGGGACGCGGCGGTGACATCGGCCGGCACAGCCACACGCACGATCATGATCGGCCAGGGTACTGGCTGCGCTGCTGCTCCTGGCCGCGTCGCCGGCCCGGTGAGACGCCGCGGCAACCGGGAGGCGAGGTGTGGCAGCATGGCCGATCGTGCGTCGTTCCTTGGAGGATCTGGGTCTGCGGCGGATGACCCCGGCTCAGCAGTTGCGGGCCGGACGGTTGCCGCTGCGTTTGGGGATGCTCCTCCTGGGGCTGACCCTGTTCGGTGTCTCCCTCGCGGTGATGATCCAGGCGGGCCTGGGCATGATGCCCTGGGACGTGCTCCACTACGGCCTGTCCCGGCACCTGCCGCTGAGTATCGGCGCGATCCTCATCGGCCTGTCGTTGCTGTTGCTGTTGCTGTGGATCCCGCTCCGGGAGATGCCGGGCGTGGGCACGATCGCCAACGCGATCTGGGTCGGGATCGTGCTGGACCTGGCGCTGGTGGTGGTGCCGGCGGTGGAGGCCATGGCCGGACGGATCCCGATGATGGTCGGAGGGATCGTCCTGAACGGTATCGCCACCGCGATGTACATCGGCGCCCAGTTGGGGCCGGGTCCACGCGATGGCCTGAGCACGGCACTGGCCCGGCTGCTACCGGTGAGCCTGCGCGTGGTGCGTACCTGCATCGAGGTGATCGTGGTGCTGACCGGGTGGTTGCTGGGGGGCGTGGTCGGGGTCGGCACGGTGCTGTTCGCCCTGGCGATCGGCCCGCTGACACAGACCTTCCTGCCCTTCCTGGCGGTGCGATTGCCCCCGGTGCACCCGGGCCAGGGTTCGCGCGCACCCACCCGCCCCTAATGGCACCCACCCGATTCAGGCGACGCACCCCACCCGCGACTGAGGCCCGAACCGCAACCTCTCGCAGAGGTCAGGATTGGGCGGACTCGACGTAGAACAGGCGCTTGTTCACGAACTCATCCATGCCCAGCGGCCCCAGCTCGCGCCCGTAGCCGGAGCGTTTGACCCCACCGAAGGGCATGTCCGCGGTCTCGGGTGCCGGGGCGTTCGCCCCGGCCATCCCCACTTGCATCTGCTCGGCGAAAGCCTCTGCCCGGCCCGGCTCGGTGGCGAACACGGTGCCGCTGAGGCCGTAGGGGGAGTCATTGGCCAACCGCAGCGCCTGCTCTTCCGAGGTCACCTTGTACACGGCCGCGACGGGTCCGAACAGTTCCTCACGGTAGGCGCGGGCGCCGTCGGGAATGTCGGTCAGCACCGCCGGGGCCACGTAGTTGCCCGGCCGGTCCAGGTGGGTCCCGCCCACGTGCAGCGTGGCGCCGTGGTCGACCGCGTCGCGCACCTGCTCCAGCAACAACGCAGCGGCCGACGGCGAGGACAGCGGTCCGTAGGTGCCCTCGGCGCCCGTAGCCGGATCGGCCGGGGTCAACGCCGCTACCTGGGTGCGCAGTTCGTCCACGAACTCCTCGTACACATCGGCCATGACGATCATGCGTTTGTTGGAGTTGCACGCCTGCCCGGTGTTCTCCATCCGCACCGCCAGCGCCTCGCGTGCCGCCGCCCGCGGGTCCGCGCTGGACAGCACCACGTAGGGGTCGGACCCACCGAGTTCGAGTACCACCTTCTTCAGGTGCCGTCCGGCCTGCTCGGCCACGGCCGCTCCGGCTCGCTCGGAGCCGGTCAGGGAGATCCCCTGGATCCGCGGGTCGGCGATGATGGTGGAGACCTGTTCGTGGGTGGCGAACAGGTTCTGGTACACCCCCGCCGGCACCCCGGCGTCATGGAACAGGCGCTGTACCGCCAGGGCCGAGGCCGGGCAGATCTCGGCATGCTTGAGGATGATCGTGTTTCCGAGCATCAGGTTCGGCGCCACGAACCGGGCCACCTGGTAGTAGGGGTAGTTCCACGGCATGATCCCCAGCAACGGGCCCAGTGCGCGGCGCTGGATCACGGCGCGCGCACCGTCGGCCTCGGTGAGCACGCGGTCGGCGGCCAGGCCCGGCCCCTCGGCGGCGTAATAGGCGAAGATGTCCCGGCAGAACTCCACCTCCTCGTGGGCCTCGGCGATCGGCTTGCCCATCTCGGTGGTGATGGTGGTCGCCAACTCATCCGCGCGCTCGGTGAACAAATCACCGATCCGGGCCACGATCGCGGCCCGCTCCTCGATCGGTCTCGCGGCGAACTCGCCGAATGCCTGCGCCGAGGCGGCCAACGCCTCGGCGATCTGGTCATCGGTGGCGAAATCGTAGGTAGCCAGCACCTCCCCGGTGGCCGGGTTCTGGGTGCGGTAGGCAGGGGACGTCGTCATGGAGTGCTCCTGGAAGAAGACTGATGATGCCGGCCGATCGCCGGCCCGGCGGGGTCGGTGTACACCGGCCGCACCGCTGCTGCCATCCTGACCAGGGCGGTAGGTAAAGTAAAGGTGACGCGGCTGCCTCAGTGAGCACCGCACGGTCGGCGGAGGTGGCGCAGGTGAGGAGGTTTTCGCCGCGCGGGTATGGCCACGACCTGCAGCACGACGCCGCGTGGCTGCAGAGCAAGATCACCGGCGCCAACCGCACCCCGTTCTGGCTCGACTCCCCGGCGCGGCCGGCTCCACGCCCGGCCCTGAGCGGTGACGCCCGCGCGGACCTGGTGGTGGTCGGTGCCGGATACTGCGGTTTGTGGGCGGCCCTGATCGCCAAGGAACGTGACCCCGGCCGGTCGGTGATCGTGCTGGAGGCGCGCCAGGCGGGCTGGGCGGCCAGCGGCCGCAACGGGGGCTTCTGCGAGATGAGCCTGACCCATGGCGAGGTCAACGGCGCCCGCCACTTCGCCGAGGAGCTGCCCGCGATCGAGCAGGTGGCCCGGGCGAACTTCCGCGGCCTGGAACAGGCCATCGAGCGGTACGGCATCGATGCCGAGTACGAGAACACCGGCGTCCTGGTGGTGGCCACCGAGGAGCACCAGGTGGACTCGCTGCGCGCCGCCGCTCAGGCCTCGCCGGACCCGGACTCGCGATTCTTCGACCGCGACCAGGTGCGCGAGCAGGTCAACTCACCGCTGTACCTGGCCGGCCGGTTCAAGAAGGATGGGTACTCCTTCGTCCATCCGGCCAAACTGGCCTGGGGGTTGCGCCGGGCCTGTCTGGACCTCGGCGTGCAGATCTATGAGCACACCCCCGTGCGGGGCCTGGTCCGGTCCAGCCGCGACGTTCAGGTGCGTACCGACGGCGGGACCATCCGGGCGCGGAAGGTGACGCTGGCCACCAACGGCTTCCCCGCGCTGTTGGCCCGGAACGAGTGGTTCTCGGTGCCGATCTACGACTACGCGTTGATGACCCAGCCGCTCACCGAGGCCCAACTGGAGGCGATCGGCTGGACCGGCCGGCACGGGATCACCGACTCCTCCCGCGAGTTCCACTACTACCGCAAGAGCGCCGACAACCGGATCCTCTTCGGCGGCTACGACGCGATCTACCACCGCGGCGGCAAGGTGCGCGGCGCGCAGGAGCAACGACCCGAGACCTTCCTGCGCCTGGCCGATCATTTCCTCAGCACCTTCCCGCAACTGCAGGACATCACCTTCACCCACGCCTGGGGCGGGATGATCGACATGTCCACGAACCTGGTGGCATTCCACGGCACCGCCATGGGCGGGCATGTGGCCTACAGCGCCGGCTTCACCGGGCTGGGCGTGGGCGCCACCCGGTTCGGTGCCGAGACCATGCTCGACCTGCTCGAGGGCGATGAGACCCCGCGGACCCGGCTGGCCATGGTGGGCTCCAAACCGATGCCGGTGCCACCGGAGCCGCTGGCCTATCCGCTGGTCCAGCTGATGCGCCGGGCGGTGGCCAAGTCCGACGCCCGCCACGACGGCCGGGACACCTTCCTGCTGCGCCTGGCCGACCGCTTCGGCGTGGGATTCGATTCCTGAACCACCTCGCCGGCAGGGCCAACCCGTAGCGGTCAGCGCGCTGACCTACCGGCCGCTCCACGTGAAGTCCGGGTCCGCCTCGTGCCACCGTGCCGCCACGAGTTCGGCCACCAGCACCTCGCTGAGCACCGCCACCAGCGGGTCCTCATCCCCGGCGTAGCGCACCACATGCGCGGCGCCGGGCAAGTCCGCACCCACGGAGACGAACGTGGCACCGCGGTGCTCCAACCAGTCCAGGGCCTGGCCATCCCAGCGCGAACCGGCGAACAGCAGCACCCGGTAGTCCAGGGTGCGGGCCAGGTACAGGTCCACGTGTGCCCAGTCGCCGGTCTCACTGGCCCACGCCGGCCGGCGTGGTACCTCCCGCATCATCAACGCGCCCTGCTGGGCACTGGCCAGCCGCTCCAGCGGGGCCAGCAGGAACGTGCCGTGGGGTCCCAGCAGCGTGCTGCTCACCTGCGGCAGCCAGGCCGGTGCGCCCTCGAGCAACTCGGCGTTGGCGCCGGCTGCCCGGCGAGCGCTCGCCGCCGGCGCCACGGCCGGGGTGAACCCGTAGGTTCGCAACACCTCCGAGAGCACCACGACCGTGTGCCGGAAGGTGCGGCAGGCAACGCCGGAGGCCTCCACCCCTGCGGTCAGGGGGACGAGGACGTCCGCCACCTCGGCGAGGGGGGAGTCGGCCTTGTTGGTCACCGCCACGAGCCGGCCGGTCCCGGTGTAACGGGTGACGGCGTGCAGTACCTCGGCGCTGCCGCCGGTGGCCGAGACCGCGATCACCACCAGGTCCGGCGCCGGGGGTGGGAGCAGCTCGGCGCTGGCCAGGGATACCTCCACCGCGACCCCCTGCGCGCGGGCGGCCTGAGCCACCACGCCGGCGGCGTAGGCGCTGGATCCCATCCCCAGCACCAGGACCCGGCTGGCCGGCGGAAGCAGGTCCACACCGGGCAGGCCCGCCTCGAGTGCCCCGGCAAGTGATTCCAGATGGTGCGGGAGGAGGGCAAGGTCTTCGTGAAAGCGGGTGACGTCCATGGCCCCATCATCCCCCGTAGCGGAAGGTCAGCGCGGTGTCGGCGGCGTACTGCCAGCGGGGCAGGTACGTGGCGGCATAGGTCAGTTCGCGCAGCAGTTGCGCCACGATCAGCCCTTCCAGCGCTGCGGCGTCGAGGAGTTCGCAGGACTGTCTCGCCGCCAACTCGGCCCGGTAGGCGGCCAACACCTGTGCGCGCCCGGCGCCGGCCCAGGTGCGCAGGGTCTGCTCCGCGCCGTCGCGCCGTCGCGCACACACCGAGGCCACCAACTCCACCGAGGTGAGTAGGTGGGCCACGTCCCGCGCCGCCAGGTCGCGACGGTGCTGCTGCGCCGCGGGCTGTTGCGGGTCACCGTCGAAGTCGATCACCCAGTAGCGCTCGTTCGCACGCAGCACCTGTCCGACGTGCAGGTCGCCGTGCAGGTGGATGGTGGGCGCGGTCAGGTGATCGGGGATAGTGTCCAGCACCTGCTCCAGGGCGCCGCGGCGATCGCGCAGGCGCCGCCCGGCGTCGCCGTCGGTGACCGTCAACGCCTCGGTGAGCGCGTCGTATGCATCGGCGCGCACGCGCCCGCCATGGGCCGGTGGCCCCTGACCCATCCGGGCCAGGTCGGTATGCAGCCGGGCCGCGAGCGCTCCCAACTGTCGTGGCCAGGTGGGTTCGGGTCCGCCGTCTAGGTGGGCCAGCACGTCATCGACCGCCCAGGTCCACCCGTCGGTGGCGCCGGGAATGAGCTCGGTGACCATCGCCACAGTGGCCCGGCCCCTCGGGTGCACCCAGTCCAGCCGGCCCAGCAGCGCCGGTGTGACGCCCGATCCGATCGAGGCCAGGTGGTCCAGGATCACCCCGGCCCGGTCGGCGCTGCCCCAGGCGTGGATCACCTTGACCACCGACTGCCCCACGGCGACCGACCAGTTGGTCATATCCACACCGAAGTCGCTTTCGTCCGCGCCGGTGAGAGGCCGTGGCCGGTCGGCGGGCAGCGGCGCAGGACCGGCCGAGGACGCAGGACCGGCTGCGGACGGTCCGCTCGCGTACCGGCCGGGCCGGGTGATCTCCACATGCCCCGGGCTGGCCCGCAGACCGGCTGCGCGGGCCTGGGCTGGCGGGGTGGGTGCTACGGAGGCGGCGCCTGCATACGGCGCGGGCGCGTCGTCGTCGGCCGGGCCCGTCGTGGTGGCATTCACCAGGTCGGCAGCCAGTCCGTCGCCGGCGCGGGCCGGCACACCACGGGCGCTGAGCACCTGCACCCGCCCGTCCTCGTCCAGCGCCAGGCGCCCGTGCTGGGTCCTCACCACGTCCATGGGCCACAGCCTCTCAGGTCCCGCCCGCTGTCGGACGCGAGCAGGCGTTGACACGCGCGGGGGCAGCGCCGATGCTCACGCTCCGGCTAGGCTTGCGCGGCCAGGCGCACATCGATGAGGAGACGGCCGTGACAAGAGAATCCCTGACCTTCCTGTTCCTACCGGAGAGTGCCTACGGGCCGACGAACAACTGCATCGGGGTCGGTAAGGAACTGGTGCGCCGCGGGCACCGGGTGGTCTTCGCGTCGGAATCCTCCTGGGCGGGCCAACTCAGTCCGCACGGGTTCGTCGAGGACCTGGTGGACCTGGAGCCACCAGCGCAGGACGAGACCGAGCAGGACGCGGGAGCGTTCTGGAAGAACTACATCCAGGAGATCTCCCCGGAGTTCCTCAAGAGCACCCAGGAGCAACTGACCACCGTGAGTCGCCCGATCCTGGAGGCGCTGATCGAGGGGGTGAAGTACTCCGCGCCGGCGCTGCGAGAGGTGGTCGAGCGCAACCAGCCCGACGTGACGATCCTGGACAACGTGCTCACCTTCCCCGCCCTGATGACCTCACCGGCGAAGTACGTACGGGTCGTCTCCTGCAACCCGCTGGAGGTCCCCGGGGAGAACATCGCCCCGGTGCTCTCCGGGTTGGGGCAGGACGACCGGGAAGGCTGGGCCACCTTCCGCGAGGCCTACGAGCGCTCCCACCGGCAGGTGTGGGAGGACTTCAATGCCTGGGTGCAGGAACAAGGGGCTCCGCCGCTGCCCTATTTGGAGTTCAGCCACGCCGGCGACCGCAACCTGTACCTGTACCCCGCCGAGATCGACTACACCGACGCCCGCCCGCTGGATTCGACCTGGTACCGGATCGACTCGGCGGTGCGCGAGACCGAGACCGAGGCGGACATCCCCGCGCACTTCCTGGACGGATCCAAACCGCTGATCTACTTCAGCCTCGGCTCCCTCGGTGGCGCCGACGTGGGGCTGATGCGCAGCGTGATCGCCGCCCTGGCCGAGACCGACTATCACATCATCGTCTCCAAGGGCCCGCTGCACGCCGAGATCGAACTCGCCGACAACATGTGGGGCGCGGAGTTCCTCCCGCAGACCACGATCATCCCGAAGGTGGACCTGGTGATCACCCACGGCGGCAACAACACTGTCACCGAGTCGCTGCACTTCGGGAAGCCGATGGTGCTGATGCCGCTGTTCTGGGACCAGTACGACAACGCCCAGCGCGTGCACGAGAAGGGCCTGGGGCGGCGCGTGGACACCTACCGGGTGAGTGCCACCGAACTGCGCCAAGCGGTCGCCGACCTGCTGGCCGACACCGGGATGCGGGCCGAGGCCGAGCGCATCGGGGAGCGGATCCGGGCCCGGCGCGGCTTGCACAGGGCGGCGGACCTGCTGGTCGAGATCGGGCGGCAGGGTGTGGCGGAGCGAGCCGGCTCATGACGTGCGCGAACCCAGCCACGGGGTTCGTGAGAGGCTCGGCCCCATGACTGACTCCGTCTCCACCGAACGGCCCTCGGCCGTCGCGGGCACACCCCTGGACCTGATCAACCCCGCCACGGGGGAGGTCACCCGCACGGTGCACCTGTCCACGATCGACGACGTCGATGCCGCCGTGGCGCGAGCGGGTGCGGCGGCGCCGGGATGGGCCGGGCGGACCCCCTCCGAACGCGCGCGGGTGCTGTTGCGGCTCGCCGATGCGCTGGAGGCGCACACCGACGAACTGGCGGCCTTGGAGGTGGCCGAGACCGGTAAGCCGTGGACGGTGGTGGCCGAGGGGGAGATTCCCTTCGCCGCGGACAACCTACGCTTCTTCGCCGGGGCGGCCCGTTCCACCGACGGCACCGGGGCCGGGGTGTTCTCCGATGGGTACACCTCGATGATGGTGCGCCGCCCGGTGGGGGTGGTGGCCAGTATCGCCCCGTGGAACTTCCCGCTGGTGATGGCGGTGTGGAAGATCGGGCCCGCACTGGCTGCGGGCAACTCGGTGGTGATCAAACCGGCCCCGTTGACGCCGAGCAGCACCGCTCGGATCGCCGACCTGGCCGCCGAGTGCGGGCTGCCCGAGGGGGCGCTCGGGGTGGTCACCGGCGACGGTGATGTGGGCGCAGCGCTGGCCGGGCACGCCGGGGTGGACATGGTCAGCGTGACCGGGTCCACCCAGACCGGTAAGGCCGTGATGCGCGGGGCGGTCGAGGGCGTCAAACGGGTGCACCTGGAACTGGGCGGCAAGGCCCCGGCGGTGGTCTTCCCCGACGCCGACATCGCCCAGATGGCCCACGCGGTGGCGATGGGGGCCACCTACTCCACCGGTCAGGACTGCACCGCCGCCACCCGGGTCTACCTGCAGCGGGAGATCTTCGATCAGGGGGTCGATGCCCTGCGAGCCACCATGGAGACCGTGGTGGCCGGGGACCCCCACGACCCAGCGACACACATCGGACCACTGATCTCCGCTGCCCACCGGGAACGGGTGCACGGCTTCGTCACTCGTGCGGTGAACCACGGAGGCGAGGTGCTCACCGGCGGGGAGCCGCTGGAAGGGCCGGGGTTCTTCTACCCGCCCACACTGGTGGTCGGTGCCGCGCAGGACTCCGAACTGGTCCAGGGTGAGGTGTTCGGACCGGTGCTGGTGGCGCTGCCCTTCGACGATGAGGAGCAGGCGGTGGCTCTGGCCAATGACAGTGCCTACGGCCTGGCCTCCTCGGTGTGGACGTCCGATGTGGCCCGGGCGATCCGGGTCAGCCACCGGTTGGAGGTGGGGGTGACCTGGATCAACGACCACCTGCCGATCGCTTCGGAGGCCCCGCACGGGGGAGTGAAGGGGTCGGGCTTCGGCAAGGACCTGAGCATCGAGCCGTTGCTGGACTACTCGGTGACGCGGCACGTGATGATCCGGCACCAGGTGCCCCCGGAAACCACCGGGTTCCGACCCGCCTGAGGTTTCACGCGCGCCGGGCGCGACGACCGGCCCCGGGTTGGCCCGCGAAGTGGTGCAGTGGGCCGTGGCCGGAGCCGACCTGAAGGTCATCGGCAGCGGCCAGGGCGGTGGTGAGCCAGGTCTTGGCAACGCGCACGGCGGACTCCCAGTCGCCCTCGCGCTCGACCACCCGGGTAGCGATCGCCGAGGAGAGCGAGCATCCGGTGCCGTGGGTGTTGGGTGTGTCGATCCACGCCGAGGACACCTGGGTGACGCTACCGCCGGGCCAGACCAGCAGATCGGTGGCGCGTTCGCCGGGCAGGTGCCCGCCCTTGGCCAGCACGCTCACCCCATACTCCTTGGCCACGTGGCGCGCCTGCGCCGTTGCCTCCTCCCAGTCCCCGGCGGTCTCTGTTCCGGCGAGCACAGCCAGTTCGGGGATGTTCGGGGTGATCAACCCGGCGCGAGTGATGAGTCCGGACAGCGCCTCGGAGGTATCGGCGTCCAGCAGTCGGTCGCCGCTGGTGGCCACCATCACCGGATCGAGCACCACGTGGGCTGCCGTGCTGCGCTCCAGCCACCCGGTGACCACCTCGATGGTGGCCGTGTTGGCCAGCATCCCGATCTTGACCGCATCGACCTGGATGTCCTCGCTGATCGCCTCGAGTTGGTCGATCAGGAACTGCGGCGGGGGGATGTGCACACCCCGGACCCCGCGGGTGTTCTGTGCGGTCAGCGCAGTGACCGCCGCCATGCCGTATCCGCCGTTGGCCGCGATCGACTTGATGTCCGCCTGGATCCCCGCGCCCCCGGAGGGGTCGGATCCGGCGATGGACAGGACGCGCGGAATACTCATGCGCCGGCCTTGCCCGGGCCGGATCCTGCGGCGTCCCAGTCGGTACGCAGCCCCCGGGCCACCGCCTCGGGATCCGGCGCCGCACACAACGCCGAGACCACTGCCACCCCGCCGGCACCGGCGCGCCGCAGCGGCCCGGCGTCCTCGGGCCGCACGCCGCCGATCGCCACGCACGGCAGCGGCGTCCGGGCGGCGAACCGGCCGAACCCCTCGATACCGAGCGCGTCCGGATGGTCGGTCTTCGTCGTCGTCGGCCGGATCACCCCCACCCCCAGGTAGTCGACGGTGCCCCCCGGCAGGGCGGCGACGGCTTGCAGGTGCGCGACCGTATTGGCAGTGAGACCGACGATCGCCTCCGGTCCCAACTCCGCACGGGCCGCCACCGCTGTGTCATCGAGTTGCCCCAGGTGCACCCCGTGCACCGGCAGGCCGCGACTGTGCGCGGCGACGACGACGTCGAGCCGGTCGTTGACGATCAGGTGCGCCCGGCCATCGATCACCTCGGTGAGGTGCGTCAACTGACGCAGGTGATCGTCCAGGTCGGCCTCCTTGTCCCGCAGTTGCACGGTGTGCACCCCGCCGGCCACCGCGGCTGCCACCGTGGCCGGCACCCCGCGTGGTGCGCACAACTCGCGGTCGGTGACCAGGTAGATGCCGGGCTGCATTCAGGCCTCCTGCGGGTCCGGCGCAGGTGCCGCCAGCACCTCGACCCGAGCCTGCTCGATCACCTGCTCCGGGGTGATGCCGGCCAGTGCGTCCAGGAACGCGGGCAGGAACGTGCCCGGGCCGTGAGCGTCGGTGGCAGCCACTTCGGCGGCGATGCCGTAGACCACGTGCGCGGCGGAGACAGCGGTCAGCGCGCTGGTGGTCCCACGGGCACCGAGCATCGCGGCGATGATCGAGCCGAGTGCGCAGCCGGCGCCGGTGATCCGGGTGAGCAACGCGTGGCCGTTATCGACCCTGATGGCCGCTGACCCGTCGGTGATGAGGTCACGCGCACCGGAGACCGCCACCACCATCGAGGTCTCGCGGGCCAGGGCTGCGGCGACCGGGGCGGCTGTATCGGTGTCGTCGGCAGAGTCCACCCCGCGCCCACCAGCCCCGGCGCCTGCCAGTGCCATGATCTCCGAGGCGTTGCCGCGCACTGCCGTGGGCCCGGCGGCGAGTAGTTCGGCGGCGAAACCGGTGCGCAACGGCAGCGCTCCGATCGCCACCGGGTCAAGCACCCACGGGGTGCCGGCTTCGCTCGCGGCGCTCACCGCCGCCCGGCCGGCGTCGCGCTGCTGATGGGACAACGTGCCCAGGTTGATCAGCAGTCCGGACGCCATCGGGGCGAACACCCCCGCCTCCTCGGCCGTGTCCACCATGGCCGGTGCCGCCCCGATCGCCAATAACGCGTTGGCGGAGAAGTTCGTGGCCACGTGGTTGATGATGTTATGCACCAACGGGCTGTGCTCCCGCAGGGCTCGCAGCAGGTGTGCGGCCTGCTCTGTCACGTGGACCGCCTCCGGAAGGCCCGCCGATTCGGTGTGACCGTAAACATCAGTCATGGACATTCCCTTCGCTAGTACGAACTAGTGCAGGTTCGACGGGTGTCATCTCAGCCGCGCGGTGGGCGGCACCCCGTGTCGTGGCCTTCGAGTCTAACAACCCCACCCCGCAGAAGGTCGGGTCGCCCCCACACCCCCCACACCCCCCACACCCCCCACCGCCCCCACCCCCCACACCCGCCGAGAGCGACCCTGGTGGTCGAGGACGAGTGGCAGGAACGTCGCCGTCGACCACAACCCTCGTTCTCGGCGGTGGTGTGTGGAAAGCGGGGGTGGGGTGCGGGAAAGGGGGTGGGGTGCGGGAAGGGGGTGGGGTGCGGGAAGGGCGGTGGGTGGAATAGAACGGGTGGCGGTGATGTTTGCCAGGGTGTATATGCAAATGCATCGAGTTTCTTGAGGGGCCTGCACCATGCAGTTCGGAATCTTCAGCGTCAGTGACGTCACCACTGACCCCACCACCGGTCACACGCCGAATGACACCGAGCGGGTACGGGCGATGATGACCATCGCCCAGCACGCCGACCAGGCCGGGCTGGAAGTCTTCGCCACCGGTGAGCACCACAACCCCCCGTTCGTGGCCTCCTCGCCGACCACGATGCTGGGCTACCTGGCCGGGACCACCAAGAACATCACGCTGTCCACCGCGACCACCCTGATCACCACCAACGACCCGGTGAAGATCGCCGAGGACTACGCCATGCTGCAGGTGCTCGCAGACGGCCGGATGGACCTGATGATGGGCCGCGGTAACACCGGCCCGGTCTACCCCTGGTTCGGCCAGGACATCCGCCAGGGCGTGAACCTCGCGATCGAGAACTACGCGCTGCTGCGCCGACTGTGGACCGAGGACGTGGTGGACTGGGACGGGAAGTTCCGCACTCCGCTGCAGGGCTTCACCGCCACACCCCGCCCGCTGGACGGGGTGCCCCCGTTCGTGTGGCACGGCTCCATCCGTACCCCCGAGATCGCCGAGCAGGCCGCCTTCTACGGCGACGGGTTTCTGCACAACAACATCTTCTGGCCGATCGACCACACCAAGAAGATGGTCAGTTTCTACCGGAAGCGCTTCGAGCACTACGGCCACGGCAAGGCCGACCAGGCGATCGTTGGCCTGGGCGGACAGTTCTTCGCCCGGAAGAATTCCCAGGACGCGTGGAACGAGTTCCGGCCCTACTTCGACAACGCCCCGGTCTACGGTCACGGACCCTCGATGGAGGACTTCACCCGCGAGACCCCCCTGACCGTGGGTTCACCGCAGCAGATCATCGACCGCTACGCCACGATGCGCGAGCACGTGGGCGACTACCAGCGGCAGTTGTTCCTCATCGATCACGCCGGGTTGCCGGTGAAGACGGTGCTGGAGCAGATCGACATCCTGGCCGAGGAGATCGTGCCGGCGCTGCGCGAGATCAACGAGGCAGCCCGTCCCGCGCATGTCCCCTCGAACCCGCCCAGCCACGCCGACCGGGTGGCCCAGGTCGCCGAGGCCGGCAAGTCCCAGGGCCAGCACGTGGCCGGGCAGGACCACTGGACCGGCCGCCGAGCCGAGGACGACGTCGCTACTGCCGCCGCCGGCGCCGCCCAGCGTGGTGCCGCATTCGGACTCTGAAGAAAGGACTCATCTCTGATGACTGCCCGCACAATCGTTGCCGTCTCCGGTGGCCTGAACAAGCCCTCCTCGACCCGGCTGCTCACGGACCGGCTGGTCGAGGCCGCCGTGAGTGAACTCAAGGCCCGCGGCGTCCAGGCGCAGGTGGAGGTCGTGGAACTGCGCGACCACGCCCACGACACCGTCAACGCGATGCTGTCCGGGTTCCCCTCCGGTGACCTCAAGGGAGTGCTGGAGCGCCTAGCCGGCGCCGACGGCGTCATCGCCGTCAGCCCGATCTACACCACCGGAGCGTCCGGGTTGTTCAAGTCCTTCGTGGACATCATCGAGAAGGACGCCCTGACCGGGATGCCGGTACTGCTGGGAGCCACCGGTGGTACGGCGCGACACTCCCTGGCGCTGGAGTACGCGATCCGGCCGATGTTCACCTACCTGCGGACCGATGTGGTCACCACCGCGGTATTCGCCGCCACCGACGACTGGTCCGGTCGGGCCGACGACGTCAATCCGCTCCCGGCCCGGATCCGCCGGGCGGGTCGCGAATTCGCCGAACTCGTGGCGGCCCGGGACGAGGCCCGCCCGGCCGACCTGTACGACGACGTCCCCTCCTTCGAGGCGATGTTCTCCAAACTCTGAGCACCGCCGGCGCTCAGCCGAGGGCCGTACCCGCCGAGGGCGCCTCATCGCACCGGGAATGGTGAGTACTGGTCGACGGCCGTGGTGAGGCGTATGGTCGAACCAGCACGCAAGGAGGTCACGATGACCCGCAGATGGCACCGCTGGCTACCGGCCGCAGTGGTCGGCGTCGTGATCGCGGGCGGGGTCGGGCTCACGGCGCAGGCCGGCTCGGCCGATCTGCCCGAGAAGTCACCCGAGGACGTCCTGGCCATGATGGCCGAGCACTCGGTGGAGGCATTCTCCGGGGAGTTCCAGACGAGCACCGAACTCGGACTGCCCGATCTGTCCGGCCTGGATGGAGCCTTCGGCCACGGGCACCGCGGTGGCATGCCGGCGCCGGATCTCGCTGAGGATGCCGCTCCGGAGCAGACCCAGGACGCCGGTGATGAGAACGCCGGGCGGCGCGGCGGCTCCGGAGTGGGCGAGGCCCTGGAGCTGCTGACCGGCGAGCACACCGCACGGGTCTATACCGACGGGCAGCAGGCGCGCATCCAGGTGCTGGACGATCTGGCCGAACGGAACGTGATCCGCACCGAGGAGGAGGTGTGGTTCTACGACTCCCGTGAGAATGCCGCCACCCACCTGGCATTGCCGGCACCCGGCGACGAGGTGTGCCGCCCCGGCCCGGGGCCACACGGTTCCTGGTTCGACCACGGCGGCCAGCCGTCTGGCCCCGGGCCGGTCCCCACACCGGATGAGGTCGCCGCCGACGTCCTGCAGGCCCTGGAGACCGATACCGACGTTACCGTCGGTGCGGACGAACGCGTGGCCGGGCGTTCTGCCTACACCCTGGTGCTGGCGCCCGGCAGCGAACACTCCCTGGTGGAGCAGGTGGTCCTGGCCGTCGACGCAGAGACCGGCTTCGCGCTGGGCGTCACCGTGCTCGCCCGCGGCCAGGACGAACCGGCGGTTCAGGCCCAGTACAGCGAGATCACGTTCGAGACCCCCGATGCCACGCTCTTCGACTTCACCCCGCCCGCCGGGGCGAGCGTGGAGGAGGTGGAACTCCCGCCGTGCCCGGAGGGGGCCGGGACCGGTGCACCCGAGAAGCCGGACGGCCACGAGGTGATCGGGCAGGGTTGGGACGCGGTCCTGGTGCTGGCGGTGGACGAATCCGGCGCACTGGATGATCCACTCGTGCGCGAACTCACCCAGGACACCGGCGCCGGGCGTCTGCTGTCCACGAACCTGCTGTCCGTGCTGGTGACCGACGACGGGCGGGCCCTGATCGGTGCCGTCACCCCGGAGTACCTGCAGTCCCTCGCCGGGTCGTGACCGAACTCGCCGTCCGCACCGAGGGCCTGACCAAGACGTTCGGTACGCACACGGCCGTCGACGACCTCGACCTCGTGGTCCCGCGCGGCAGTGTGTTCGGGTTCCTCGGCCCCAACGGCTCGGGCAAGACCACCACGATCCGACTGCTGCTCGGTCTGGCCTCGGCGACGGCCGGAACCGCGCACGTGCTCGGGCACCACATGCCGCAGGACCTGGGTGAGGTGCTGCCACGAGTCGGCGCCCTTGTGGAAGGACCCGCCCACTATCCCTACCTCTCCGGTGCGGCGAACCTGCGCCGCCTGGATGCGGCCAACCCTGCCGCCCCGCCCCGCACCCGGCAGACCCGCGTAGCGGCGGCACTGGAGAAGGTCGGTCTGAGTCACGCCGGAACCAAGCGGGTGCGCGCCTACTCCCTGGGCATGAAGCAGCGACTCGGGATCGCAGGCGCCCTCCTGATGCCACGGGAACTGCTCGTGCTCGATGAACCGACCAACGGGCTGGACCCGCAGGGCACCCGGGAGGTGCGCACGCTGGTGCGGTCCCTCACCGGGGAGGGGGTGACCGTGCTGGTCTCCAGCCACCTGCTGGCCGAGGTGGAGCAGACCTGCAGCCATGTCGGAGTGATGAGCCGAGGCCGTTTGGTCGCCCAGGGCAGCCTGACCGAATTGCAGGATCTGGGGCAGGCGCGGGTACGGGTGGTGACACCCGACCCGCAGCGGGCACGCGCGATGCTAGCCCGGATCGGGCTGCGCACCTCCGACGACGACCAACCGGGAACGGGAAACGCCACGGACCCGGCGACCGACCTTGCGACGCCCCCGGCCTCCTCGACGCCGGAACGCGTCGCCGTCGTCACCGCCGTTCTGGCGGAGGAGCGTTACCTACCGGAGACCATCGCGGCCGAACTCGTGGCCGGCGGGGTGCGGCTCCGGGGCTTCGGCGTCGTGCGCGAAACGCTCGAGGAGCGGTTCGTCGCACTGACCGGGGAGGGGTTCGACGTTGCCGGGTGAGACGATGGACGGGCAGAGCGCGCCGATCACCGCGAAGGCCGAGGACGCCCGGCCTACCGGTCCCGCGGCCGGAGCGGGCGGGAGCGGTCGGTCGATGTGGGCATCAGAACTGACGCTTCTGCTGCGGCGGCGCCGCACCTGGGCGATGCTCGTGGCGCTCGCCGCGATCCCGGTGCTCCTCGCCGTAGTGGTCAAGGTCTCTGCCGACCCGGTGCAGCCCGGCCAGGGGCCGCCGTTCCTGGACCGGGTCACCCAGAACGGGCTGTTCGTCTCGATCACCGCGCTGGTCGTGACGATCCCGTTGTTCCTGCCGCTGACCGTCGGTGTGGTCGCCGGGGATGCGGTCGCCGGTGAAGCCGGGCTGGGCACCTTGCGGTACCTGCTGGTGGCGCCGGTGCGGCGGGGCCGGCTGCTGCTGATCAAGTTCGCGGGCATTGCGATGTTCTGCGTGCTCGCCACGGCGGTGATCGTCGCGGCTGGGTCGGTGATCGGGGCACTGCTCTTCCCGGTCGGCCCGGTGCCGTTGCTGTCCGGGGACACCATCGGCGCCTGGGAGGCGCTAGGGCGAGCACTTCTCGTCGGCGCATTCGTGAGTGTGTCGATGCTGGGGCTGGGGGCCGTCGGACTGTTCATCTCCACCCTGACCGTGGTGCCAGTGGGAGCGATGGCGGCCACGGTCGTGGTGGCGATCGTGATGCAGGTGCTCGGCGCGCTCGACCAGTTGGCATGGCTGCACCCGTGGCTGCTGAACTACTACTGGATGGACTTCGCCGACCTCCTGCGCCAACCGATCGCCTGGGGCTCCTTCGCCGACAGTGCACTGCTGCAGGCGGGTTACATGGCGGTGTTCGGCGCCCTGGCCTACGGACGGTTCGCTACCAAGGACGTGTTGTCCTGACCCAGCGCGCAGCATGCGTTCGCCCGTCGGCCAGCCGGCCCGCCGGAACGTGCCCGCTCACATGGTCCTGATCTCGGCGGCACATGGACGTGGCGCTCGCGCCACCGCGCGCTGGGCGTTGATGCAGGTCAGCGGGGTGTTGGGTAGGCCCCCCGGGGCTCGAACCCGGAACCCACGGATTAAAAGTCCGTTGCTCTACCCATTGAGCTAGAGGCCCGCGCAGGCGATGCTCCCACCGTGCGTGGGATCCAGGGTATCGCCGTCGGTGCACCGGTCGTAACACGGCCCGCCGGATGCGGCGTCGGAGGCGTCGGCGACGGCACAGGTGGGCGCCGCGCCCGCGACGCCCCCGATACCACTGCGCGTCAGGGCAACCGCACCGCGGCGGCGTGATCATCGATCGGCAGATCCCCCTCCAGGGTGGCCATCACCGACTGTGGGCCGAGCCGCACCCCGGCGCCGTAGGAGGACATGAACGCGGTATCGGCCGCGTCGCGTCCGGTGGCGATCCGCACCAGCGACTGCCGGGGGGCGAGCCGGGTGGCATCGACCACGTGCCAGTGCCCCTGCACCCACGCCTCGGCCACGGCGTGGAAGTCCATCGGGGACAGCCCCGGGGCGTACACGGCCGCGCACCGGGCCGGCACATCCAGGCCCCGCAGCAATGCCACCACCAGGTGGGCATAGTCCCGGCACACCCCGCGCCGGGCCAGCAGGGTGTCCACGGCTCCGTCGGTGAAGTGGGAGGATCCGCGCACGTAGGAGAGGCGCTCGTGGACGAACGCGGCGACCGCCTCCAGCAACTCCGGACCCTGCAGACCGTTGAACTCCTGGCGTGCGGTGGGCAGCAGCCGGTCGGACTCGGCGTAACGGCTGGGGCGCACGTAGGTGAGCAACTCGGTGGCGCAGGGCTCCTCTGCCTGCTCCGCACCCGCCCGGGGATCCCCGGTCACCTCGGCGCGGTAAGCCATCTGAACCTTGCCCGGAGCGTCCGCGCCGGCATCGACGTCGAGCAGGTGGATGCGTCCATGGTGGGGGGCTGGGGCCTCGGTCACCTCGACCGGGCTGCCGTCCATGCTCACCGTGAAGTCATCGCTGACCTGTAGCCCGGG
Source organism: Pseudactinotalea sp. Z1748 (assembly GCF_049725185.1). Lineage (NCBI taxonomy): Bacteria > Bacillati > Actinomycetota > Actinomycetes > Micrococcales > Cellulomonadaceae > Pseudactinotalea > Pseudactinotalea sp. Z1748. The sequence goes on from NZ_JBMPQB010000002.1 coordinate 86,639, forward strand.
CACCTTGGCCACGGCCACCATGAAGGCCACCCTGGTGTGACCTGGGGACATGGTGAAGGCGATGTCGGCGCGGATCGTCCGGTGCACGCGAGGTACCTCTCGAGTTAGGGGGCGCGGCCAGCGTAGGCCGGGCCGTCACCGGAAGCCACCGGAGGGTGCCGGGCTGCGCCCTCATCACGCTGCGGCGTATCGTGACGTCCAGACCAACCGCACCGTGACCCTGGGAGGATCCCGTGGAGCAGCATCGGTTCCGCCGCCCGGCGATGCTCACCCCCGAGCAGGCTGAGGCGATTGTCGGGGAGGAGGATCCGGCCGCGCGTTCCGAGATCGCCCACACCACCGCCCAAGCGATGGTCTCCGGTGGACGGGAGGGCGCCGAGGACCCCGAACTGGTGGAGCGCCTGATCGCCCTGGTCGACACCGAGGGCCTGGAGGCAGTGGCCGAGATATGGTCCCAGAGCCCCCCGGACACGCTGCCCGGGGCACTCTGGCGGCTGTACCTGCTGCGGGAGTGGGGCCGGCGGGACCCGGACACGATCGCTGAGCGGTTCCGGCTCGGTGCCAACCGCGCCGAGGTGGCCGGCGTGGTCGCCGGTGTGGCCGATCCGGTGGGACCCGAGGAGATCCGGCGCATGCTCGACGCCGTGCTGTCCGGGGTCTACCGCGGCGACCTCGGTGTGGCACTGGAGCGGGCCGGGTCCTTCCTGCGGGTGCTGGCCACAGGTTCGGCCCTGGATGCGGACTGGGTGGAGACCCACGACGCCGACACCGCCCAGATCCTCACCCGGCGCGCCGGGTCGCTGCTGGACACGGCGGCGGAACTGGAGGAGGCCGCGTCGCTGCACGGAGCCGGGCGGCTCACCTGATGGAGCCGGTGCGCACGCAGGAGTTGAGCCCTGCCCAGGTGGAGGCGGTGCGGAACCTGGCCCGGGACGTCGAGACCGACGACGGCGTGGCCGCCTTCGACGAGGACACCCTGCTCACGCTGACTCGCCCGGGCCGGACCCGGTACCTGATTCCCGGCGGCGCCGGCGCCGCACAGGACCGCGACGATGAGCCTGACGACGCGGACGGTGTGCTGGCAGGCTTCGCCCAGGTGAGTCAGAACTCGGCCGAGATCGCCGTTCATCCGCAGTTTCGCCGTCGGGGCTACGGGAGTGCGCTGGTGCGCACGGTCCTGGCCGACCACCCCATGGCGCGTCTCTGGGCCCACGGGAACCTCCCGGGCGCCAGGGCGACCGCGGCCGCGCACGAGCTAGTGGTGGTGCGCGAGCTCTGGCGGATGGGCCGTTCGTCGCCGCAGCCGGCGCAGATCGAGCCCGTGGTGGTGCCTGAGGACCTCCGGATCCGCACCTTCGAGGTCGGCGCCGATGAGGACGCCTGGCTGCACGTGAACGCCCGGGCGTTCGCCGACCACCCCGAACAGGGCCGCCTGGACCACGCCGACCTGCGGGCCCGGCAGCAGCAGGACTGGTTCGACCCGACCACCTTCTGGCTCGCCGAGGACGCCGGCAGCGGGGAACTGCTGGGCAGCATGTGGGTCAAGATCACCGACGACGGCGGTGCGCGCACCGGGGAAATCTACGCCCTCGGCGTCGATCCGGCCGCGCAGGGCCGCGGGGTGGGGACCGTGCTGACCGCGGTGGCGATGGACCACTTCGCCCGGACGGGCCCGGACCGACTCGAGTTGTACGTCGAGGGTGACAATGCCGCCGCCATCAGTACCTACCGGCGCGTGGGGTTCGAGCGGGACGCCCTTCACGTGCAATACACCGCGACGACCTCCCCAGACCGCGAGCGACCTGCCACGATAGGGCCATGAGCGAGTCCGTAGGCAGCCGTGAGGGTGCGGTGACCACCACCCTGGCACAAGCACCGGAGGCACCGCAGGTGCCGGTCTCGACCGACGGTGCCCCGGAGCACGCCGGCGGGGCCGAAGTCGAACTGCCCCCGGACCGGTTCGCCGACCGGGAACTGAGTTGGCTGCAGTTCAACGAGCGGGTGCTGGAACTGGCCGAGGACCCAGATATTCCGCTGCTGGAGCGGGTCCGGTTCCTGGCGATCTTCGCCTCCAACCTCGATGAGTTCTTCATGGTGCGGGTGGCTGGACTGAAACGGCGGATGGCCACCGGGATGGCCGTCACCGCCGCCTCCGGTCTGCTGCCCAGGCAGGTGCTGGAGATGATCTCGGCCAGGGCCCATGAACTCACCGCCCGCCATGCCGCCCTGTTCGCCGACGTCCTGCGCCCGGCGCTGGATGAGCATGGCATCACCTCGGTGCGTTTCGAGGAACTGCACGAGGCCGAGCAGGAGCGGCTGCACAAGTACTTCCGCAAGAACATCTTCCCGGTGCTGACCCCCCTGGCGGTGGACCCGGCCCATCCCTTCCCCTACATCTCCGGTCTGTCGCTGAACCTGGCCGTGATCGTGCGCAACCCGGCCACCGGCAAGGAACACTTCGCCCGCGTCAAGGTGCCACCCTTGCTGCCCCGCTTCATCGCAGTGGACCACCGGGGCCGCCCGCACCGGGTGCAGGATGCCCCGGACGATCATGGCGTGACCTCGCTGGTCCCGATCGAGGAGGTGATCTCCTCCTTCCTCTACTACCTCTTCCCCGGGATGGACGTGATGGAGCACCACGCCTTCCGGGTCACCCGCAACGAGGACCTGGAGGTGGAGGAGGACGACGCGGAGAACCTGCTCAAGGCGCTGGAGAAGGAGTTGTTGCGCCGCCGCTTCGGTCCGCCGGTGCGGCTTGAACTGGCCGCCGGGTTCGCCCCGCGGCTGCGGGAGATGCTGATCCGGGAGTTGTCGGTCTCGGAGTCCGACGTCTACGACGTTCCCGCCCCGCTGGACCTGACCGGGATGAACCTGGTGGCGGACCTGGACCGGCCCGAACTGAGCTACCCCAAGCATGTGGCCACCACCGCCCGTGGGCTGGCCGAGGTGGAGTCGGCCAACCCGACCGACTTCTTCGAGGCGATCCGCAACCGCGACATCCTGCTGCACCACCCCTACGACTCCTTCTCCACCTCCGTGCAGCAATTCCTGTCCCAGGCCGCCGCCGACCCGAACGTCCTGGCCATCAAGCAGACCTTGTACCGCACCTCCGGGGACTCCCCGATCGTGGACTCCCTCATCGACGCCGCCGAGGCGGGCAAGCAGGTGCTGGCGATCGTGGAGATCAAGGCTCGGTTCGATGAGCAGGCCAACATCTCCTGGGCGCGGAAGTTGGAGCAGGCCGGGGTGCACGTGGTGTACGGCATCGTGGGCCTGAAGACGCACTGCAAACTCTCCCTGGTGGTGCGCCAGGAGGCCGACGGCCTGCGCCGGTACTGCCACGTGGGCACCGGCAACTACAACCCCAAGACCGCCCGGCACTATGAGGACCACGGGTTGCTCACCTGCAGCAGCGACGTGGGCCAGGACCTGACGCGGCTGTTCAACCAGCTGTCCGGGTACGCACCCAAGTCCAAGTTCCATCGGCTGCTGGTGGCCCCCCGCTCCATCCGCGCCGGCCTGCTGGAGCGGATCGAACGGGAGATCGCCAACAAGAAGGCCGGCAAGCCGGCCTGGATCCGGTTCAAGATGAACTCCATCGTGGATGAGGCCTCGATCGATGCGCTCTACCGGGCCTCGGCGGCCGGGGTGCCGGTGGACCTGGTGGTGCGTGGCATCTGCGGGCTCAAGGCCGGGGTGCCGGGGATGAGCGAGAACATCCGGGTCCGGTCCATCCTGGGCCGCTTCCTGGAACACTCCCGCATCTATGCTTTCGCCAATGACGGCGACCCCGAGGTCTACATCGGCAGTGCCGATCTGATGCACCGCAACCTGGACCGACGGGTGGAGGTGTTGGTCCGGGTGGTCGATCCCGGTCAGGTCAACGACCTGGTCTCGTTGCTGGACCTCTCCGTCGACGACGGCACCGCCTCGTGGTGGCTGGAGACCGGCGAGCAGGGCGAGCCGCACTGGCGGCGGGTCCACCAGGACGAGCACGACGAACCGTTGCTGGACCTGCAGGAGCATCTCATGGCGATCCGCCGTCGCACCGGCTCGGACCGCTGATCAGGTGGGCAAGAAGCGCGAGCGCGTCTACGCCGGCGGCGCTCTGGTGTGGCGGGTGAAGAAGCGCAGCCTGCAGGTGCTGCTGATCCATCGGCCCCGGTATGACGACTGGTCCTGGCCCAAGGGCAAGGTGGACGTGGGGGAGTGCCTGCCCGCGTGCGCGGCGCGGGAGGTGGCGGAGGAGACCGGGTACCACGTGGAACTCGGGTTGCCTCTGCCGGTGGTGCAGTACCCGTTGAACTCCACCAAGACCAAGGTGTGCGTGTACTGGGCGGCCCGGGTGATCGACGGCAATCGTGGGGCCGTGCGGGCGCGCGGCCGGATCGAGCCCGCCGAGGGTGAGGTGGACGAGGCCCGCTGGGTGGACGCCGCCAAGGCCTGGAAGAAGCTCACCCGCAAGGCCGACCGGGAGCCGTTGGGTGCCCTGATCGATCTGCATGAGGATGGTTTCCTGGACACCTGGACGGTGCTGATCGCCCGGCACGGGCGCGCCAAAAAGCGCTCGGCCTGGCAGAAGGGTGAGGACACCAGGCCGTTGACCAAACCCGGACATGCCCAGGCGCGGGCACTGGTGCCGTTGCTGGCCGCCTACGGTGCCGAGGAGATCATCACCAGCCCGTGGGCACGCTGCCACGACACCGTGGTGCCGTACTCGCAGGCCTCCGGCATCGAGTTGTTCCTGGCGCCGCAGATCACCGAGCACGCCGCGAAGGAGGACCCACGCAGCGTCCGTGAACTGGTGGCGGAGTTGCTCGGCCGCAGGGATGCCCCGGTGCTGATCTGCACTCACCGCCCGGTGATGCCGGCGATCCTGGACGCGGTGGAACGCAAGAGCCCGCACCGGGTGCTGCGGGTGCTGCCCGAGGCCGATCCCTACCTGCGCACCGGGGAGGTGCTGGTGCTGCATCTGGCCAGGCCGGGCAAGCGCAAGGTCCGGGTGGTCTCGATGGAAATGCACCGCCCCGCCAGCGCCAACGCCTGACCGGTCACCGCGCCCGGCCGCTCCCGCGCCTGACTTTGCGGCCGCACTACGACGGCCGGGGCCACGTGGTCGACATCACACGCATTGCGACGGTACGTTCATCCTGCGTTCACCTCCGCGGCCCCGGTCCGTCACCGGGGCTGCCTAGCGTCACGTCTGTGCCGCGCGGAGATCCGTGCGGAGACCTCGATCAGAACGGGACCAACGTGAAGGCTGGACTGAGCCGCCGAGTGGCGGGCATCGCCTCGATCGGTGCGATGGCACTGGTACTCGCCGCCTGTGGGGGCGACAACGGCACGGACGACACCGGCACCGACACCGGCGCCGGCAACGACATGGAACTGTCCGGCAGTATTGCCGGCGCCGGCGCGAGCTCGCAGGAGAACGCGATGGTGGGTTGGCAAGCCGGTTTCACCGAACTCACCGGAGTGGACGTCAACTACGACTCGGTGGGGTCGGGCACGGGGCGGGAGCAGTTCCTGAACGGAGCCACCCTGTTCGCCGGTTCCGACGCGATGTTCTCCCAGGAGGAGATCGACGCCGGTGCGGAACGCTGTTTCGGTGGTGACGTGATCGAACTGCCGCTGTACATCAGCCCGATCGCGGTCATCTATAACCTGCCCGGCGTGGAAGCCGAGCACCTCAACCTCGACGCGGACACCATCGCCGGGCTCTTCAACGGCGATATCACCAACTGGTCCGACGCGGCCATCGCTGAGGCCAACCCCGATGTGGACCTGCCCGACCTGGACGTCATCCCGGTGAACCGTTCGGACGACTCCGGCACCACGGACAACTTCACCGATTATCTGTCCAAAGCTGCCCCGGACGTCTGGCAGCACGAGCCGGACGGCGTCTGGCCCATCGACGGCACCCAGTCCGGTGCCCAGACCCAGGGCGTGATCGACGTGGTCAGCGGAGCCGAGGGCGCGATCGGCTACGCCGACGCCTCGCGTGCCGGTGACCTGGGCACCGTGGCCGTGGGTGTGGGCGATGAGTACGTGCCGTTCTCCCCGGAGGCCGCTGCCCAGGTGGTCGCCAACTCTCCGGCGGCCGAGACCGCCAACGAGTGGCGCTTGACCGTGGACCTGGCGCGCGACACCGATGAGTCCGGTTCCTACCCGATCGTCCAGATCGCCTACTCCAGCCTGTGCTCGGTGTACGACAGCGAGCAGGACGCGGCGAACGTGGCCGAGTTCTTCCGGTATGTCGCCAGCGAGGACGGCCAGAACCGGGCCTCGGATCCCGGCGTGGCCGGCTCGGCTCCGATCTCTCCGGAGATGCGTGAGCGGGTCGAGGAAATCCTCGACCAGATCTCGGTAGCCTGATCATTTGCCCAGGTTGACAGCGCACAGGTTGGTGCCGCAGGTTTGCTGCGGCACCAACCTGCCTGCGCGTAGTGGCATCCCGGTGTGCCGTAAGGAGCGTTCGTGAGCACCCCCACCAAGCCGCGACGGACGGGCGCCAACGACCGCGAGCTCGCGGTACGACCGGGCAGGGCACCGGGCCGGCTCGGCAACCGGATCTTCGCCGGGATCTCCACCGGCGCCGGTGTCGCGATCCTGGTGATCCTCGCGGCCGTCGCGGCGTTCCTCCTCTGGCGGTCCTGGCCGGCGCTGATCGCCAGCCAGGCGGACTACGACACCGTCAACATCATGCGCGGGCGCAGCCTCGCCGGCTATGTCGCACCGTTGCTGTTCGGCACCGTCCTGTCATCGGTGATCGCGCTGCTGATCGCGGTGCCGCTGAGCATCGGCATCGCCCTGTTCATCTCCCACTACGCCCCCCGCCGCCTCGCCCAGGGCCTGGGGTACCTGGTGGACCTGCTGGCCGCGGTGCCGTCGATCATCTTCGGGCTCTGGGGTATCCAGTTCCTGCAGCCGGTGCTGCATCCACTGTTCGACTGGCTCACGAGCAACCTGGGCTGGATCCCGCTGTTCGCCGACTATCAGGCACCGGCGCGCAACATCATGACCGGCGGCATCGTGCTGGCGGTGATGATCCTGCCGATCATCACCGCGACCATCCGGGAGGTCTTCCTGCAGACACCCCGGTTGCACGAGGAGGCCTCCCTCGCCCTGGGTGCCACGCGTTGGGAAATGATCCGTCAGGCGGTGCTGCCGTTCGGACGCTCGGGCATTATCTCTGCCGCCATGCTCGGGCTGGGCCGGGCCTTGGGCGAGACGATGGCCATCCTGATGGTCATCTCACCAGGGTTCATGATCAACTTCTATCTGCTGCAGCCGGGCCAGCACCAGTCGATCGCCGCGAACATCGCCAGCCAATTCCCCGAGGCCTCCGGGTTGGGTGTGGACGTGCTGATCGCGTCCGGTCTGATGCTCTTCGTGCTCACCTTCGGGGTGAACATGGCGGCCCGCGCCGTGATCGCCCGCCGCGCCGAGTTCTCCGGAGCGAACTGATCATGACCACGACTGCGCAGGCGAGTGGCGCCGTGGGCTCCCGCAGGCTCCCTGGATGGGCGCCCTGGGCCGTGCTGGGGGCCAGCCTGGTGGCCTCCCTCGGTGTGGGGATGCTCGGCGAGACCGGCCCGAGTGTCGCCGGGGTACTGCTGGTCGGGACCTTGATCTTCGTCGTCGCCCTCACCGCGACGTCCCTGATCGTGGAAGGTGAGCGGTACGCGAAGGACCGCCTGGCCACCACGTTGGTGACCGTGGCCTTTCTGCTCGCGCTGGTTCCGCTGGTCTCGGTGGTGTGGACGGTGCTGGCCAACGGCATCGGCGCGCTGTCGGCGGAGTTCTTCACCACCGACATGGTCGGGGTCTTCGGTCAAGACAGCGGCGGCGGCATCTACCACGCCATGATCGGCACCCTGTACGTCACCGGCATCGCCGCGGCCATCTCGATCCCGTTGGGAATCTTCACCGCGATCTACCTGGTCGAGTACGGCGGTGGGCGGATCAAGCGCGCCATCACCTTGCTGGTGGACGTCATGACCGGAATCCCCTCGATCGTGGCGGGGCTGTTCGCCTACTCCCTGTTCCTGCTGATCCTCGGGCCCGCCTACCGCTCGGCGCTGGTCGGCGGGATCGCCCTTGCGGTGCTGATGACCCCGGTGGTGGTGCGTTCGGTGGAGGAGATGCTGCGGTTGGTGCCCAACGAACTGCGCGAGGCTGCCTACGCGCTCGGGGTGCCGAAGTGGCTCACCATCGTCAAGGTCGTGTTGCGCACCGCGGTGGCCGGGATCACGACCGGTGTGATGATCGCGATCGCCCGGGTCACCGGGGAGACTGCCCCGCTGCTGATCACCGTCGGGCTGGCCAACAACGTCAACTACGACGCGTTCGACGGACGGATCGCCACCCTCCCGGTGTATGTCTACCGCCAGTACGCCCAGGGCGGGGCCAGCGTGGATCGTGCCTGGGGCGCGGCGCTGACGCTGATCGCCATCGTGATGCTGCTGAACCTGATCGCCAGGCTGGTCAGCCGCTACTTCTCCCCGAGGGGCATCTCATGACCCGCCCCGTTCCCACTCGCGCACGCATGTTCCAGCAGGAGGTATGAGCGGTGTCCAAGCGCATCGATGTCACTGACCTGAACGTCTTCTACGGTGACTTCAAGGCCGTGGAGGACGTCACGATGGCGATCGAGGCCCGATCGGTGACCGCACTGATCGGGCCCTCCGGCTGTGGCAAGTCCACCTTCCTCCGCACCATGAACCGGATGCACGAGGTGATTCCCGGGGCCTACGTCACCGGGAGGGCCGTCATGGACGGCCAGGACCTGTACGCACCGGGGATGGACCCGGTGGTGGTACGCCGCCAGGTCGGCATGGTGTTCCAGCGGCCCAACCCCTTCCCTACGATGTCCATCTACGACAACGTGCTGGCCGGGGTGAAACTGAACAACCGGCGGATGAAGAAGTCCGACGCCGACGACCTTGCCGAGTCGGCGCTGACCGGGGCGAACCTGTGGAACGAGGTCAAGGACCGTCTCGACCGGCCCGGGTCATCCCTGTCCGGTGGCCAGCAGCAGCGCCTGTGCATCGCCCGGGCGATCGCCGTCCAACCGGAGGTGCTCCTGATGGATGAGCCGTGCTCGGCGCTGGACCCGATCTCCACCCTGGCCATCGAGGACCTGATCCACGAGTTGAAGAACGACTACACGATCGTGATCGTGACCCACAACATGCAGCAGGCCGCCCGGGTCTCGGACCGCACCGGCTTCTTCAACATCGCCGGAACCGGCAAGCCGGGCCGGCTGATCGAGATGGATGACACCGCCACGATGTTCTCCGCCCCCTCGGTCCAGGCCACCGAGGACTACATCTCCGGTCGGTTCGGCTGAGCACGAGGCCTCCTGCGCCCACCGTCGGTCCTCGCCCGGGGAACCTACCGCCCGCTGTCCTGGAAGCCGCCGGTGGTGGTGCCCTCGGGGAGGTAGGCCACGCACCAGACGTCCCGCCCGCCGGTGTTCTGCCAGCTCTCCTGCGTCGGCCGGAACCAGTCCAGACGCAACTGTGAGTCGGCGTAGTCGATCCCGATGAACTCGGTGAAGGCCTCCAGACACCCGGGTTCGGCGACGTCGTCGATCGCCTCCTGGCCGGGGAAGGTCTCGAAGTCCACCTCGAAGGTACCCACGAACTGGGCGCTGTGCTCCTGCTCGCAGTCCACCACCTCCACGCCCGCACGCGGGGCCTCCTGGAGCTGGTCCCATTGGGCGCATGCGCCCACCTGCACCGATTCGGTGCTGCATCCGGCCAGCGCTCCCGCCAGCAGGGCCACCGTCGCCAGGGCCGGCACCAGTGGCGTGCGGCGGGCGCGCATCAGGACTCCTTGAGGTAGATCGACTCCACGATGTTGGCCACCTTCTCGAAGTGGTCGGCGGCGGCTTCCAGGGAGTCGACCACCGTACGGATCTTGATCAGGTGCACCACCCCGGCCGGGCTGTCCAGGTACTGCGGGTCGGTGAACAGGTCCGCGGTGAGCCCGCGGTAGATCCGGTCGGCTTGGTTCTCCAGCCTGTTCACCTCGATCCAGTACGCCTCCAGCCCGTTCATCTTCCGCAACTGGGGCATCGCCGCAGCGGTCAGTTCCGCGGCCCGCTGCAGCGTGGCGACCTGATCGGTCACCGCCTCGGGCAGTTCGCCGATGCGGTAGAGCACCACTGCGTCGGTGGCCTCCTCCATGGAGTCCATGCAGTCGTCCATCGAGGATGTGAGGTCATACAGGTCGTCCCGGTCGAACGGGGTGGCCGAGGAGCGGTTCAGGTGCCGGATGATGGCGTGGGTGGACTCATCCGCCAGGTGCTCCACGTCGCGCATCCGGTTGGCCAGTGCCGGACGCTCAGCCGGTTCGGAGCCGATCAACTGGGCGAGGATGTCCGCACCGGTGACCAGGTGGTCGCCCAACTCGGTGAGCAGGTCGAAGTAGACCCTGCGGGGGGTCAGGGTGAGTCGCACTCATCTTTTCCGATCTGTACAGGTCTTCGCCCAGCAGCGTAGGCCAGAGATGCACATCCCAGGCAGGGGTCGCACCCGGAGGTGAGGTTGATGACACCGGGCCGCCCAGCGCCTGACGGCGCGAAGGCCGCTCGTAGCGGCTGATGTTGGAGCCCGGGGCTAGCGCGACCCGGCGTCGCATCCAGTGTAAAGGCACCTGCCGGGTGCGCACGACGGCGGAATCCGAGCCGGTGTGCGCCGCACCTGACATCGGGTCATGCCGGGCACCCGTGTTCACCCCCTCCGGGGTATGCCGGTAGCGTTCGCCCCAGGAGCCGCGGTCTCCTGCCCGGCAGCAGCCACACCGGAGAGAGGGGGGTGAGCGCACGTGCTGAGCAAGTCCTTCCGCGCCGTGGTCACCGCCACCGCTTCGGCCGGGGTGGGGCTGACGGCATTCGGGGACCGGCCGCTGCTGATCACCACGGTGGCCGGGATGGGCGCCATCTACGCACTCGGCTGGCCGGGACTGCTCGGACTGCCCGCCCGTCAGGGCACCTCGGTGCTGTTGCTGGCCACGGTGGCCGCAGGGGTGTCGCTGCAATGGCTCACCGGTGACCTGGCCTATGCCGCCCTCGGGTTCGGGATCGTCGTCGTGGCCGCCTTCGTCCTGCAACTGCTGCGCCGCGACGGCCGCCCCCGGTTGGTGGAGTCCGTCGCCGGGGCGGTCACGGGTGCGGCCGTGCTGACCTCCGGCGTGGGGTGGCTGGCGGTGGGCACCGGTCCGACGTCGGTTGGGCTGCTGCTGGTAGGGGCGGTGACCCTGGCGGCTGCGGCGATCGTCACCGCGATCCCGCTGCCGGCCACCTGGGGGTGGCTGGTCACCACTGCGGTCGCGGCAGGGGTGGGCCTGGGGGTGGGAACCGTGATCATCGCGGTGGGCCCGGTCACCGGGGTGCTGGTCGGCCTCGTGGCCGGCGTTCTGAGTGCGGCCGTGCATCACCTGCTGGGTCAGTTCCCCGCGTCGGTGCGGGCGTGGCCGGCGTTATCGGCGGCCGTGCTCCCGGTGTTGGTCTGCGGTGCGCCGGTGTACGTGCTGGGACGCATCCTGCTCCTGCTGTGAGGGCGCGATAGCATCGCAGGTGTGGCATTCCAACTTCCTGACGACCTGGCCCCGGAGGCGTACCCGCTCGCCTGGCTGATCGGCCGCTGGCGCGGTCCCGGCTTCGTGGCCTACCCCGACATCCCCCAGCGCGGGATTCTCGTCGACGTGGAGTTCGGTCACGACGGCGGCCCGTACCTGACCTACCGCTCCACCACCCACCTGCTGGAGAGCCCGCTGGAGTCCCTGGAGGGGGACATCGACGTCGCGGCGCTGCAGGCCGGGCAGGTCTGGAGCGCCGAATCCGGCTACTGGCGGGTTGCTCCGACCGACGCAGGCACCGCCGGCGGAGGGAACGGAACGCCCGACGGCGGCGCCCCGGCGCACGCGCTGGAGGTGCTGCTGGCCGAACCCAGCGGGCACGTGAACGTCTACCTGGGCCAGGTCCAGGGGCCCCGGGTGGAATTGAGCACCGACCTGATCGCCCGCACCTCGACCGGCGCCGACATCGCGGCCGCGGCCCGGATGTACGGCCTGGTGCGGGGGGAACTCATGTGGGCGACCGACCTTGCCGCGTTCGGCCACGAGTTGCAGTCCTACTCCTCGGGCCGGCTGCAACGACACGAGTGAAGGAGAGCGCGATGAGTGCCAGTGCGTTGATGAGCAGGCAGGGCGCCGTAGCCGCTGCGGACCCGGATGAGGGTGTAGCCGCGCACTACGGCGAGCCCATGCACGAACAGCGCGCCCTCGAGCAGGGCCGGGCCGTAGTGGACCTGTCCCACCGGGGTGTGGTCACCGTGACCGGTGCCGACCGGCTCACCTGGCTGCACTCGATCACCTCCCAGCACCTCAACGCCCTGGAGCCGGGGGTGAGCACCGAGATGCTGGTGCTGGACCCCCACGGCCGGGTCGAGCACGCCGCCGCCGTCATCGACGACGGCGCCACGACGTGGCTGATCACCGAGTCCGGCACCGCAGCAGGACTGGTGGCGTACCTGGAGTCGATGAAGTTCGCGATGCGGGTGGAGGTCGGAACTCGCACCGACCTGGCCGTGCTCGGCACCAGCGCGCACGGGCCCACCATCGACGGTGCGCTGATCCAGTGGCGCGACCCGTGGCCGGTGACCGCCCCGGGATCGACGCGCTACGGGCCGGACGATCACGAGCACCCCGGCGCCCAGTGGCAGGGGACGTTGTGGCTGGTGCAGCGCGAGGATCTGCCGGCCGCGGCGAGCGCGGCCGAGGGGGCAGGTGCGCGCCTGGCCGGAGTGTGGGCCTGGGAGGCATTGCGGGTGGCCACCTGGCGGCCACGGCACGCCCGGGAGTGCGATGAGCGCACGATCCCGCACGAGTTGGACTGGCTCCGCACCGCCGTGCACCTGGAGAAGGGGTGTTACCGGGGCCAAGAGACGATCGCCCGGGTGTTCACCATGGGCCGGCCCCCGCGCCGGCTGACGATGCTGCACCTGGATGGCTCCGAGCACATCACCCCCGACCCGGGTGCCACGATCATGCACGGTGAGCGCGAGGTCGGCAGGGTCACAAGCGTGGTCCGCCACCACGAACTGGGTCCGGTGGCCCTGGCGGTGCTGAAGCGGTCGGTGGATCCGGAGGCCACGCTGAGCGTGGAGGGTCTCGCCGCCGGGCAGGAGACGATTGTGACCCCGGAAGGTTTCGGCACCGGGCGACCACCTCCCCAGGACAGGCCGCGACCGAACCCGGCGCTGCGTCGTCGTCCCTGATCGAGTGGGCCGTGAAGCGACGGGCGTGGGGCCGGTCCGAACCGGACCCCGGGGGGACACCCCCGGTGCCCTCGGTGGAACGCCCCACACTGCGCCAGGTCCGGGTCTCGGCACTGGCCCGGGCCCGTCGCGGGCTGCGGCGCACCCGTAGCGACTTGTGGCCGATCCTGACCGCAGCGGCAGCCGCGGGTGTCGCCTACGCCATCGCGTTGTACGGGCTCGGGCACCGCTACCCGCTCTTCGCCGCCATCGCGGCGTGGATCAGCCTGGGGTTCAGCCACGACCGCCGCCCCCGCAAGGTCGCTGAACTCGCCTTCGGCGTGGCGATCGGGGTGTTCTTCGGGGAGGCCTTCTCCGCCCTGTTCGGGTCCGGGCCGATCCAGATCGGTGTGGTGCTGGTACTGGCCGTGCTCGTGGCGCGGCTGATCGATGCCGGGCAGATGCTGGCGATCCAGGCCGGGGTGCAGTCGGTGGTGGTGGTGGCCCTTCCGGGCTACCTGTTCGGGGTCACCGGGGCCATGGACCGGTGGTTGGACGCGGTGGTCGGTGGCGCGGTGGCCCTGGCGGTGGCGGCGCTGCTGCCGATCGATGTGCGCAAGCAGGTGCGCTCGCTGGCCAGGGCGGCGCTGCTGGAGGTTTCCCGGACACTGGGCGGGGTGGCGCGGGGCCTGGCCGCCCAGGATCCCACCGCGGTGGGTGATGCCCTCGTGCAGGCCAGGGGTTCCCAGGCGGTGCTGGATGAGTGGCATGAGGTGGTACGCGGCTCCTTGGCCGCTACCCGGTTCACCCCGCCGTGGCTGCGGCACGATGACGAGATGACGCGGCTGGACCGGGCCGCGATGCTGTGTGACCGGGCGATGCGCAACACCCGGGTGCTGACCAGGCGGGCCAGCGCGGTCGCGATGGATCCCGACGACGGTGCGCTGCTCGCCGATCTGCTGGAACAGACCTCCGCCGCCGCCGAGGCGTTGGGCACCGAACTGGGCAATAACGACGACCCCGCGAAGGTGCGCCCGCAACTGGTGCGGATCGCCGGACAGTTGGACCCGCAGGCCTTCTCCGGCTGGCGGGCCCAGACCGAGGTGGCGCTGCTGCGCTCCCTGCTGGTGGATCTGCTGGGGATCACCGGCTGGACCGGGGAGGAGTCGCGGGCGGCACTGGCCGAGCCCGGTTCACTCGGGGAGTGAGGCCACCTGCCCGGATATCGGTACCGCGGCCGGTACGCCGCGGCTAGGGTGTACAGCATGGACGTCCCCGTCAGTACATTCCGGTCCCAACTCAAGCACTGGATCGAGCGCGTGGGGGCGGGCGAAGAACTCATCATCACCGAACGAGGGGTGCCGGTGGCCCGGCTCACCGGCGTCGATGGAGCGGACCTGATCGCCTCCCTGGAACGCGATGGCCTGTTGTCCGCCCCTGAGACGGACCGGCCCAGCGCACCCGCGGTGGAGGGCAAGCACTCCTCCGTCTCGGAGTTGGTTCGCCGGTTGCGACGATGAGCCTGGTCTACTTCGACTCCAGTGCGCTGCTGGCGCTGGTGCACCACGAGACCACCTCGGTCCTGGTGCGCGCTCTGTGGGACCGGGCCGACGCGGTCTTCGCCTCCCGGCTGGCCGACGCCGAGGTGCGTGCGGTGCTGCGCGCCGGGGAGCGCAGTGGCAGGGTGAGCAAGGAAGTAGCGGGGCAGGCGCTGGAGCGCTGGCACCGGATGTGGCCCGCGCTGCGCAAGATCGAGGTCACCGCGGCGATCGCCGAACGGGCGGCGGACCTGGCCGAGGAGCACGGGCTTCGTGCCGGGGACGGAATTCAGATGGCCTCGGTGGAGTTGCTCGCCCCGGCCAACCCGATCGTGGCCCTCACCGACGCCCGCCTCGCGGGCGTGGCCACCGCCTTGGGCCTGCGCGTGCTCCCGCAACCGTAATCCTCGACGGAGGTGGGCCCGGCTCCGCCTGCGCGTGGGCTGATCGCGTGGGCTGAACTAGAGTCATGGGGTGATCGTCGTCGGCACCATTCAGAACTATCTGTTCCTCGCGCTGTCCCTGGTGGTGGTGGGCATGTGCGCACTCGCGCTGTTCGATGCGCTGCGACGCCCCGGGGAGGCATTCAGCTACGCGGAGAAGCGCACCAAAGGCTTCTGGGCCGGCATCCTGGCCCTCGCCCTGCTGTTGGCCTTCCTCGGCATCCCGCCGCCACTGGGCCGTTCGGGCCTGATCATCTTCCTGGTACTGGCGGCGGTGCCGGCCGGGATCTATCTGGCCGATGTGCGCCCGGCGGTTCGTCACTACCGGGACAACCGTGGCGGTGGAGGATCGCCTTGGTGAATCCGGGTCAGCCCCACACCGTCGTTCCCGCCCCGTCCGTGCCGCACCCGATCAACCCGGGCGCGCCCCTGGCCTGGGTGGTGCGCGGCGACCTCACCGAATCGGTGCACACCGGCCATCTGAGCACCCTGCACGCCGACGGCAGCACCGGCCTGAGCGTGGGCGCGCCGGCGCAGACCATGTTCCCGCGCTCGTCGGTGAAGCCGGTGCAGGCGCTCGTGGCGCTGCGTACCGGGGTGGTGCTGGAACCGGAACAGATCGCCCTGGCATGCGCCTCCCACAGCGGGGAGGCGGCACACCTGGAGGTGGTCCGAGCGATCCTGGCCGGCGCCGGGTTGAGCGAGGCCGATCTGGGCAACACCCCGGATCCGCCGTTGTCGGCCCAGGCGGCGCGCGCCTGGCGCGAGGCGGGCCATGAGCCATCCTCGCTCACCCAGAACTGCTCGGGCAAGCACGCGGTGATGCTGGCGACCTGCGTGCACAACGGCTGGCCCACCGACACCTACCTCGACCCGGCGCACCCGCTACAGCAGGCGGTCGTGGCCACGATCGCCGAACTGACCGGCGTCGAGGTGGGCCACCTGGCCGTCGACGGGTGCGGAGCGCCATTGCCCTCGACCACCACCGAGGGGCTCGCCCGGGCCTTCGCGACCCTGGCCACCGCGCCACCGGAGTCACCGGAGGGTCGTGTCGCCGCCGCCATGCGGGCACACCCGCATCTGGTCGGGGGACAGGGCCGGGACGTCACCGAGGCGATGCGGCAGGTGCCCGGTCTGATCGCCAAGGACGGCGCCGAGGGTGTCTACGCCGCCGCCCTGCCCGATGGGCGCGCCCTGGCCTTCAAGATCGCCGACGGCGGCTCCCGGCCCCGCCCTGCGGTGCTCGCGGCGGCGCTGGGTGTTCTGGGCGAGCAAACGCCCGCCGAGGGGTGGAGCTGGGCGCAGGTGGCGGTGCTGGGCCACGGCCGGCCGGTGGGGCAGGTGGTCCCCGCCTTCGGGTCCACCGGCGGGGGGAACTGAGCGGTGCGAGCCGTCCTGCAACGAGTCAGTTCCGCTGCGGTGGAGGTGGAGGGGCAGGTGGTCGGGCAGATCGGTACCGGCCTGCTCGCCCTGATCGGGGTGACCCACACCGACACCGCGGCGGACGCGCAGTTCATCGCCCGCAAGATCGCCGACCTGCGGATTCTGCGCGGTGAGACCTCCCTGACCGAGAACCCCGACGCCGGGGTGCTGGTGATCAGCCAGTTCACGCTGTACGGGCAGGCCCGCAAGGGCCGCCGGCCCACCTGGTCCGAGGCGGCGCCGGGTGAGGTGGCAGAGCCCTTGGTGGGCGCCGTGATCGAGGACCTGCGCGGGCGCGGCCTGACCACCCGGACCGGGGTATTCGGCGCGGACATGGCCGTGTCGCTGGTCAACGACGGCCCGGTCACGCTGGTGCTGGAGAGCTGACCGGCCCGGTCCGGGCCGACCCGCCGATCACGCCGCTGGCGAACACGGGCAGGAAACCCCTGTGCCCACGGTTAGCATCAATGTATCTGCCACGACCAGTCTTGCCCTGGTCCCGGCCCTTGGGAGCTGTACATGTTCGAAAGATTCACCGACCGAGCCCGTCGCGTCGTCGTCCTCGCCCAAGAAGAGGCGCGGATGCTGAACCACAACTACATCGGTACCGAGCACATCCTGCTCGGTCTCATCCACGAGGGTGAGGGTGTCGCCGCCAAGGCCCTGGAGTCGCTGAGCATCTCCCTGGAGGCCGTGCGTCAGCAGGTGCAGGAGATCATCGGGGAGGGCCAGCAGGCTCCCTCGGGGCACATCCCCTTCACCCCGCGCGCCAAGAAGGTGCTGGAGCTCTCCCTGCGTGAGGCCCTGCAACTCGGACACAACTACATCGGCACCGAGCACATCCTGCTCGGCCTCATCCGTGAGGGCGAGGGCGTGGCCGCCCAGGTGCTGACCAAGCTCGGCGCGGACCTGAACCGGGTCCGGCAACAGGTGATCCAGTTGCTCTCGGGATACCAGGGCAAGGAAGCCGTCTCCACCGGTGGGCCCAGCGAGGGCACCCCGTCCGGTTCGGCCGTCCTGGACCAGTTCGGCCGGAACCTCACCCAGGCCGCCCGCGACTCCAAGCTCGACCCGGTGATCGGGCGGGGCAAGGAGATCGAGCGGGTGATGCAGGTGCTCTCTCGCCGCACCAAGAACAACCCCGTGCTGATCGGTGAGCCCGGCGTCGGAAAGACCGCCGTGGTGGAGGGCCTGGCCCAGGACATCGTGCGCGGCGACGTGCCCGAGACCCTGAAGGACAAGCAGCTCTACACCCTTGACCTGGGTGCGCTGGTGGCCGGCAGCCGTTACCGCGGGGACTTCGAGGAACGCCTGAAGAAGGTGCTGAAGGAGATCCGTACCCGCGGCGACATCATCCTGTTCATCGACGAGATCCACACCCTGGTCGGCGCCGGTGCGGCGGAGGGCGCGATCGACGCCGCCTCCATCCTCAAGCCGATGCTGGCCCGCGGTGAACTGCAGACAATCGGGGCCACCACCCTGGAGGAGTACCGCAAGCACATCGAGAAGGACGCCGCGCTGGAGCGCCGCTTCCAGCCGATCCAGGTCGATGAGCCCACCCTGGCGCACGCGATCGAGATCCTCAAGGGTCTGCGCGACCGGTACGAGGCACACCACCGGGTCACCATCACCGACCCGGCCCTGGTCTCCGCCGTGCAACTGGCCGACCGGTACGTCAACGACCGGTTCCTGCCGGACAAGGCGATCGACCTGATCGATGAGGCCGGCGCCCGGTTGCGGATCCGCCGGATGACCGCCCCGCCGGAACTGAAGGAGCTCGACGACCAGATCGCCGAGGCACGCCGCAGCAAGGAGTCGGCGATCGACGATCAGGACTTCGAGCGCGCCGCCCGGCTGCGCGATGAGGAGAAGAACCTCACCGCCACCCGCGCGGACAAGGAGAAGGCCTGGAAGTCCGGCGACCTGGACACCGTGGCCGAGGTGGACGAGGAGCTCATCGCCGAGGTGCTGGCGATGTCCACCGGTATCCCGGTGTTCAAGCTCACCGAGGAGGAGTCCTCGCGCCTGCTGAACATGGAGGCCGAACTGCACAAGCGGATCGTGGGCCAGGACGCCGCCGTGAAGGCGCTGTCCCAGGCGATCCGGCGCACCCGAGCCGGACTGAAGGACCCCAAGCGTCCGGGTGGTTCGTTCATCTTCGCCGGCCCCACCGGTGTGGGGAAGACCGAACTGGCCAAGGCGCTCGCGGAGTTCCTGTTCGGTGATGACGACGCGCTCATCCAGTTGGACATGAGCGAGTTCTCCGAGAAGCACACCGTCTCGCGCCTGTTCGGTTCTCCGCCCGGGTACGTCGGTTACGAAGAGGGTGGACAGTTGACCGAGAAGGTGCGGCGCAAGCCGTTCTCCGTGGTCCTCTTCGATGAGGTGGAGAAGGCCCACGCGGACATCTTCAACTCGCTGCTGCAGATCCTCGAGGACGGCCGATTGACCGACTCCCAGGGCCGCATGGTGGACTTCAAGAACACCGTGATCATCATGACCACCAACCTGGGTACCCGTGATATCGCCAAGGGCCTGCTCACCGGCTTCCAGGCCGGAGGGGATCTGTCCACCAACTACGAGCGGATGAAGATCAAGGTCAACGACGAACTCAAGCAGCACTTCCGTCCTGAGTTCCTCAACCGCGTCGACGACGTGATCGTCTTCCCCCAGCTCTCCCGCGAGGAGATCCACCAGATCGTGGACCACATGGTCGGTGCGCTGGCCACTCGCTTGGCGGACAAGGACATGACGATCGAACTCAGCCCCGCTGCCAAGGAACTGCTGGCCGATCGTGGCTACGACCCGGTGCTCGGTGCCCGGCCGCTGCGCCGCGCGGTGCAGCGCGAGATCGAGGACCAACTCTCCGAGAAGATCCTCTACGGTGAACTCACCGCGGGCCAGAAGGTCTACGTGGACGCCACCGGAGAGGGGCTGCTCGCCGAGTTCACGTTCACCGGTGTGGACGGCGACGAGCCCGCCAAGGAACTCGAGGCCGCAGAGCCGGTCGCCGCGGCGGTGGGCGCCGGTTCGCCCAACAGCAACGCTGAGGACGCCCCCGCCGACGAGGACTGAGCCCCGCCCGCCCCTGGGCCACAACCGGCGAACGCCCCGTGCACCCCGTGCACGGGGCGTTCGCGTGCCCCACCCGCGGCACCCCGCACCCCCAATCCCGCTGAGACCGGTCGGGGCGCTGAGACCGGTCACGCGATCGATCGGCCGCACGGGCGACCGACCGGCCTCACCTGCGCCGCAGCCGCCCTTCCGTGGTACCGAGCGCCGGTCCGGCGGCTGCCGGCCGGATGGTGAGATGGCCGCGCTGCCGCTGGAACGATGCCGAGGGGCTGGTTAGCGTGCCTGATGTGAGGGATTCGCACGGCGCTGCCACCTCGGCTGCCCCCGGTTTGCCGGTCGAGGTCGACCCGCCGACCCCCGAGGTGGACCTGGTGATCGTGGGCGGAGGGCCGCGGGCCGTGGCCACCGTGGCCCGCCTGGCCGCGCGGTTGCGCCCGGACGAGCCGTTCGGCGCTCCCGCGCCCCCCGGTGATCCGGCGCTGCGGGTCGCGATCATCGACGCGGTCCAGGTGGGCGCCGGCGCCACCTGGCGGACCGACCAGCACCCGCTGCTGCTGAACAACACCTACAGCGCCCAGACCACCGCGCACGCCGACGCCAGCACCGACCAGGACGGCCCGTTGGTGCCGGGGCCGGACCTGGTGCAGTGGGCGGCCGCCTGCTCGCACGCCCCGACGCAGCGCTACCTCGGTATCGGCCCGGAGCGACCGGCATGGCTCGGCGCCGAACTCGCCGCATTGCGCCCGGAGTCCTACCCGACCCGGCGGCTGCAGGGGGTCTACTACCGCGACCAGCTCGCCGAGGCCGCCCGCCGCGGGGGAATCGAGGTGTGGCACATCGAGGGCACCGCGACCGACATCGCCGCGGCCGGCACCGGGCTGGCCACGCGCGCCCACGAAACGGCTGACCCCACCGGCAACGGCACAGTGGAAAGGCGCCGCCTCGTCCGGCTCGCTGGCGCCCACCGGGTGGCCGTCGATGGACCCCGCGGACACCGCGCCCAGCACCCCGAGCCGGTCGCCGCGATCAGCGCCCCCATGGTGGTCCTTGCCCAGGGCATGATCCAGGCCGAGCCGTCGGATCAGACCCGCGCCCGCACCGACCGGGCGCGCAAGCGGCGCCTGCTCTACATGCCCCCGGGGATGCCATCTGAGCGGGACTGGACCGAGGTGCCCGGCGACGGCCAGGACGTGCTGGTGGCGGGCATGGGTGCGAACTTCTTCGACGTCATCGGGATCCTCACCGCAGGCCGCGGGGGCCGCTTCACGCTGGCGGACACCGGCGCACAGGTTGATGCCGCCGGGTTCGCCGCCGTTGACGGCGGTGCAGGTGGCGCTGCTGCCGGCGCACCGCTGCACTACGAGCCCTCCGGCGCGGAACCGCGGCTGCTGGTGGGATCTCGGCGCGGTCTGCCCTACCGGGGCAAGGGGGCCTACCCAACCGGGATGCCCCCGCCGTGGCGGCCCCGGATCGCCACCGCCGGGGCCCTCGCGGACGCGTGCCGGGGCGGCGTTGCGGACCTGCGCGCCCTGGTCTGGCCGCTGTTGGCCGCCGAGTTCGCCGCCGCGCACCTGATCACCTTGGCTGCCCACCACCGCCACGCCGTGGTCGAGGGGGTGGACGAGGCCGCGATCGTCGCCGCGCTCAGCCGCGGCGCTAATCCCACCGCCGTCGTCGCCGATCTGGTTACCGCACCCGGTTACGCCCTGGACCTGGACCGGCTGGACCGGCCCGCTCCGGTGTCGGGCCCGCAGCAGTGGGACGACTGGGTGCGCACGTGGTTGGACCAGGAACAGGCCTCGATCGCCAACCCGCTCACCTCCCCGCGCAACGCGGTGAACCGGGCGATGGCTACCTTGCGAGTCCTCCTCGGGCGCCATGTGGCCGCCGGGGCACTGGACGGGCGCGCCCGGCTGGTCCAGTACGAGGACTGGTTCGTGCCGTTGGGCCTGACCCTGGCATCCGGCCCGCCGCCGCGGCGTACCGCTCAGCTCCTGGCCCTGGTGCGCGCCGGAGTGGTGCAACTCCTGGGGGAGGGCCTGGTCATCGATCCCGACGACGACGGCTTCCGGGCCCGCACGCGCGTTCACCCCGGGGGGGTGGTCGCCCGGGCGCTCCTGGAGACCCGGATGTCCCGGGGACAGTTGCCGGGCACATCCGACCCGCTGCTGTCCGCGTTGATGGGCAGCGCCCGAGCCCGGCTGCACCGGGTACCGGACGCCAGCAGTGCCGGTGGATGGGCGGCGACCACCTCCGTGGATGTCACCCCTGAGGGGTTCGCACTGATCGATGCCGCGGGCCGGGCGGATCCGGACGTGCTGGTGTTGGGGATCCCGGCCGAGGCGGTCCAGCCGGGCTCGGCTATCGGGGCGACCCCCGGGGTCCCCTCGCCGCTCCTGGCGGGCGCGGACCGGGTGGCCGCCCGGGCGCTGGAGCGGATCGCCGTCCCGGTCTGAGGAGGGCGGAACGGCGCGCTCAGCGTACTCCCCGGCGCAGGCGCAGCAGCGGCAGTCCGGCGGCAGCGACGATGATCGCCACACCCACCCAGTTCAGCGCCGAGATCGCCTCGCCGAACAGTGCCGCGCCCAGCAGCAGGGCCACCACCACCTCCCAGTAGGAGGCCCTGGACAACTCGGCGGTGCGCAGATGCTTACCGGCCAGCACCAGCAGGCCCAGGGCCAGCAGGCCGCAAACGGCGAAGAACGTCAGGGCCCAGGCCCAGTTCGCCGGGGTCATCGCGCTCAGGTCCGGGCGGGTGAGGGCCACCAAGGCCCCGGTGGCCAGGGTGCCGAAGGTGAAGTTCCAGAAGCTCCGCACGTCAGCCGGCATGTCGGTGCGGAACCGGTAGCACAAGAGCGCGGCTCCGTACAGCACGCCGGAGGCCACCCCGAGCAGGATCCCGAGCAGGTGGCTCTGCGAGGAGGTGGTCGGACCCTCGATCAACCCGGCCACCAGCATCATGCCGGTGAATGCAGCCGCCAGCGTCAACGTCTCGGCGCGGGTGGGGGACTCCTTCAGGATCACCCTGGCCAGGACGGTTGCGAGCACCGGGCCCAGATAGAGCAGCGCAACGGCCAGGGCCAGGTCGGTCAGCACCGTGGCCGAGAGCATCAGCGCGAAGGACAGGCCGAGGAAGGCCCCGCCCAGCACGACCGCGGGCGACAACCTGGTCTGCCGCAGCAGGTGCCGGCGTCCGGTGATACTGAGCAGCACCAGGATGCCCAGGGCGCCCACCAGCATCCGGCCCATGGTCAGTGCCTCACCCATCACCGCACCCGGAGGGCTGGACAATCGCCCGAAAACCCCGGCGGTACCCATTGCGGTGGTCGAGACGAAGATCGCGATCAGGCCCAGCGCACGGTTCGGACGGCGCGAGGCAGCGGGCGGGCGCGGAGGCGGCGTAGCAGGAGTGACCGCGGCCGGGACGGAACGGGCCGGTGTATCGATGAACGTTGCCAAGGAACTCCTCGGGACGGGCGCAGGCACGCCAAGCGGTCGGGTGGTTCCCCGCTCTGTCATCGGACCTGAGAGATTTCGCGGGCACACACCCGCCTGCACCATCGGTGAACCCCGCAGGGTTACTTTTCAGAGGAGCCTGGCCGGCGGCGGTCTGGGTGCCTGAGAGATTCCCGGGGAGGTTGCTCCGTCGGCGCCCGCTCGTGCGGGCTCTCCCGCCACGGCTGAAGTGGCATGTTCAGTTCTGCCTCGATTATGCCACGCGCCGCGCTTTTCCGATGTGGCCCGCCTCACTCCTGTCGCACGGAACCGCACTGACACGACCGGCGGCGGCGCCGGCGCCTGCGCGACCGGGGATCCGCTTCGGAACTGTCCCGCCTCGCGGTGCCCGCGTGAGGAGTGGCTCAGGTGGACACCCTCAACGGCGGGGGAGTACGTGCGCGGCAATCTCGCAGTCATAGTGCTGCGAGGCGGTCATCTCGCCACGGAACCACAACAACACCAGGGTGCCGGGATCGCCGGGCGCCACGATCGGGCGCAGATTGTCCACCGAGGAGTCCTGCGTCACCGGGGTCCAGGACCAGGTGGCGCCGCCGTCAGCGGTACGGCCGTGGAAGATCTCGTGGTGGGCCAACTCGGACCCGTCGCGCGGGTCGATGTGGGTCGAGGCGTAGACCGAGTCCGCGTCGTAGGGGTCGATCGCGATCAGGCCGGTGTAGTCCTCCTCGCGGGCGAACAGCGCACGCCCGGCCTTGGCGACCTGGAACACGCCCCAGGTTCCGTCGTCGTTGGTGCGCCCGTAGAAGAAGCGGTGATCGGCGAAGTTGGAGTTCTCCGGCTCGTCGTTGGCGCGGGCGGTGAAGGTGGCCACCACGGTGCCCTCGATGCGGCGGATGTCGGTCGTCCACCCCCGCGTCATCCGCTCCCCGTCCCAGACCGAGTCGGCGGCGAAGACCGTGGTCAGGTTCGCCTGGTCCGGGGCCCGTCCGGACAGCGCGTGGGGGTCGACGACGGTGCCATCGGAGGCGTGCAGCGCACCTGCGCTCAGGTACCCGTGGTAGATCGAGTTGTTGTAGTCACGCGGGTGGTGGTCGGTGGTGAGTACGTCGATCCGGTCGGTGCCGGCGTAGCGGCAGTATCCGTTGACGTAACCGACCTTGGGCCGGTCGAAGAGTTTGCCGGCGAAGGTCCAGGTGTCGCCCTCGTCATCGGAGACCAGGGCACAGGCGTCGTCGTTGATCGCCCGTGCGAAGCAGTACAGGCGCCCGTCCAGTTCGTGCAGGTTGGAGTAGGTGACGCCGCGGCCCCCGGTCAGTTCGGTCCAGTCGAAGGTCTGCTCCGGGCCCCAGGTGGTCGGGTCCCCCGGCTCGCTGACGCGCCACCGGGTGTAGTTGTCGCTCTTGTGCTTGGCGTAGACCGCCAGCCAGCGACCGTCGCGCCGGCGCCACAGGCCGGGGACGTTGTGGTCATCGGCCTCCAGGTTCTCGTGCAGCACCACGATCGTGGACGCTCCCGTGCTCAGGTCGGTGACGGTCAGTTCCACGTTCCCGGCTCGGGTCGCGCCATCCTCACCCTCGGGCGCCGCCACCGAACCGACCACCAGAACATTGGACTCGGGATCCACCAGGGCACGTTCGTCCTGATACCAGCACCAGGCGCCGTTGCGGTTCAGGACCCACGGGTCAGCGTCGAACACCGGATCAGCCGCCATCGGGCCACCACTCTCTCGAAAGCTTCGGGAATTTCTCCGATACATGGCGACCGTAGAGCGGGCGTCGGCGCAGGTCAAGTTGGTCCGGCCGGGCCGAACAAATGCGGCCACCCCCGCCCGGTCTGCCTCGGCGCTGCCGGTACCGCTAGTGTGCCGCGAGCCCTTGGATGAGGCTCTCAGCCTCGCTCACCGAGACCGCGCGGGCGCCCTTGCCGGTCCAGTGGCGGATCAGGGCCGGCTCGGCGCGGGTGTGTGCCAGCCCCCGGCGCACCAGCGTCGGCATGGGCTTGCGGGCTTCGGCGATGTCGCGCAGCAAGCGCAACCAGAAGGTCTGCACCCGCGGGCGCACCAGGCACAACGCCTCGGCGAGCAGATCGCGTGAGCGCAACTCGTTGATGAGTTCGGTGGCGAAGATGCCTTCGGCCAGGACTACGGGGTGGTCCGAGATCACCAGCCGGGTGGTGCCGGTGCGCCGGGAGGTGGGGATGTCATAGATCGGCAGTTCGGCCTCTCCGTTCAGGCACAACTCCTCCAGCGACTGCACTGCCGCGGCGCCGTCCCAGGCCAGTGGGGAGTCCCAGTCCACGCTGCCGAAGCGTTGCGGGAGACCGGGGTGGTCGATGTCGCGGTAGAAGTCGTCCAGTTGCAGTGCGGGCAGGCCGAGCCGGCGCACCAGGGAACTCTTTCCCGAACCCGAGGCCCCGGTGATCAGCACCACCCGGCGGGGTGCACGCCGGCTACCGCTGGGCAGATCGAACAGTGCCGGATCGGAATCGGCGCCACGGGCGAAGGGCATGGGTCAGATTATCGCCCTTGCCGGCGGCGCACCGGACCGCGCCCCCCTGCCAGCGGCGTTAGGCTCATCCTCAACCAGCCGCGGGTGCAGGTACCCCGGCCGGCGCCAACGTGAGGAGTGCTTCGATGGTCAAGCGGCGAGTTCCCCGGGTTCGTGACCTGGCCCCCCTGCTGCGGTTCAAGCCGCCGGTACTGGACGGTCGCCGTCGTCGGTTGGAAGCAGCGCAGACCATCGCCGACCTACGCGCCGTCGCCCAGCGCCGCACCCCGCGCGCGGCTTTCGATTACACCGAGGGGGCGGCCGAGCAGGAACTGTCCCTGACCCGGGCCCGCCAAGCCTTCGAGGACGTGGAGTTCCACCCCTCGATCCTGCGCAACGTGGCCGAGGTGAACACCGCCACGACGATCCTGGGCGGGCACTCGGCGTTGCCGTTCGGCATCGCCCCCACCGGCTTCACCCGGATGATGCAGACCGAGGGAGAGATCGCCGGGGCTGGTGCCGCTGGGGCGGCGGGGATCCCGTTCGCCCTGTCCACGATGGGCACCACCTCGATCGAGGACGTCGCACTGGCCAATCCATCCGGGCGCAACTGGTTCCAACTCTACATGTGGAAGGACCGGGAGCGTTCGATGGCCCTGGTGGACCGGGCCGCCGCAGCCGGGTTCGACACGTTGTTGGTCACCGTGGATGTACCGGTGGCCGGGAACCGCCTGCGGGACGTGCGCAACGGTCTGACCATCCCGCCCTCGCTGACCGCGCGCACGGTGGTGAACGCGATCCCGCGCCCGCAGTGGTGGTTCGATCTGCTCACCACCGAGCCGCTGGCGTTCGCCTCGCTGGACCGCTGGTCCGGCACCGTGGCGCAGCTCCTGGACACCATGTTCGATCCCACCGTCGACTTCGAGGACCTACGCTGGATCGCCCAGCAGTGGCCCGGCAAGACCGTGGTCAAGGGCGTACAGACCCTGGCTGACGCCCACAAGGTGGTCGAGGCCGGCGCGGACGCGATCATGCTGTCCAACCATGGCGGGCGTCAGCTCGACCGTGCTCCGGTGCCCTTCCACCTGTTGCCCCAGGTCGCCGCCGAACTGGGGCAGGACGCCGAGATCATCCTGGACACCGGGATCATGTCCGGGGCCGACATCGTGGCTTCGGTCGCCCTGGGTGCGGACTTCACGATGGTGGGCCGGGCCTACCTGTACGGGCTGATGGCCGGCGGTCGCGCGGGGGTGGACCGGATGATCCAGATTCTGCGCGCCGAGATCGAGCGCACCATGCGCCTGCTGGGGGCGGCCTCGTTGGCCGAGTTGGAACCGGGGCACGTTACCCAGCTCCAGCGACTCATCCCCCGCCCGCGCGCGGGGGTGCATCACCAGGCCTGAAGCCGGCTGTCGGACGTTCGCCCCAGACGGCGGGGCGAGCCGGGCCTGACGGCGGAGCCGGGCCTGGGGCGAGTAGGCCCCCGGGCGGGGGTGCTCAGAGTGGCCGGACCGTCAGGTCGGCGTACTCGGCGATCATCGGGGCCATCTGTCGGAAACCCAGCTGGCCCCCGCGCAACGGGTCACCCCCGGTGCTGCCGTCGTCGTGCCAGTCGAAGATCGGCAGATCGTCGATCGCGAAGCGGATCCGGTCACGTCGGGTGCGGACCGAGATCCGGTACGGCGGATCGGCATCGGCGAGCGAGGGGAGCGGATCAGCGCCCTGAGCCACCAGGTGGAAGCCGTGGGACTTGCGCAGGTTGGCGGTGTGGAAGCGCCGCTCGCCGTCCCACTTCCGGCGGAAGTAGGACACGTGATAGGCGTCCAGATCCCCGTGGTGGTACTGCTCGTACGGCCCGGTGCGTGGCGCCAGGGCGGGGTCCAGCACGCTGCGGCCACCGTGACCGGTGGCGTGGAAGAACAGGATGCACAGGCCCTCATCGGTCAGCGGATAGAAGTCGAAGGAGATCTCCACCTCGGCACCGAAGGGCTGCGGGCACCACAACACGATGTTGGCGTCCTGACCCTCGCCGGGATCGCGCAGGGACTCCAGGCGCAACCGGCCCCTGGGGAAGGACATCGCGCCGTCGCCCTCCAGGACGAAACGGTCGAGGTCTGCGGTCGAGGCCAGCCGGTTGCGGTAGGTACTGGGCATGCGGGCACTTTCGTTGCTCACGGCCGGTAGCCGGCCACCTGCAGGAACGCCGACATCCTTGCAGCCGCGACCGGTGGGTCCAGCAACAGGCCGGCCCGGTCCGCGAGACGGAACACCTCGATCAGGTGGGCTGCGGAGCGAGCCGAGTGCATGCCGTACAGCATCTGGAAGCCCGGCTGGTGCCCGCTCAACCAGGACCAGAACGCCACCCCCGCCTTATAGGACTGGGTCGGAGCGGCGAAGATGTGCCGGCCCAGGGCGACGGTGCCCTCCAGGATCCGGCGAGCCCCGTCGTCGTCGGCCGCTTGCAAGGCCTGCAGGGCCGCCGAGGCGGCCGGATAGACCACCGCGAACACCCCGAGCAGGGCATCGGAGTGGTGCCGACCGTCGCCGAGGATCAGGTCCGGGTAGTTCAGGTCGTCCCCGGTGTACAGGCGCACCCCGGGGGCCCGGCGCGCCAGTTCGGCGCGCAGGTCCATCTCGCGCCGTGCCTCCAGCAGCGAGACCTTGATGCCCTCGATCCGGTCTGCGCCTCTGGCGATGAGGTCGGCGACGGTCCGGTGTGCCTCGTCCAGGTCCTCGCTGCCCCAGTAGCCGGTCAGATCCGGATCGAACATCGGCCCGAGCCAGTGCAGGATCGCCGGCTGGTCCACATCGGCCAGCACCGACTCGTACACCTGGGCGTACTCCTCGGGGTGGGTGGCAACGGCGGCCAGGTGACGTGAGGCCATCACGATCACCCGGGCACCGGCGCGCTGGATCACTTCGACCTGGTGGCGGTAGGCATCGATCACCTCGGTGAGTGTGGGTGTGGCATCGGCGGGTAGGTGGTCGGTGTTGGCCCCGGCAGCGATCGTCCCGCCGGCGGCCCGGGCGTGAGCGGCGGAGCGTTCGATGAGTTCGGCGGCGCCGTCCCAGTCCAGCCCCATGCCCCGCTGCGCGGTGTCCATCGCCTCGGCCACGCCGAGCCCGGCGTCCCAGATCCGCTGGCGCATGCCCAAGGTCGCATCCCAGTCGATCAGGGCCGGTGCGCCGGGGACGTTGTCGGCATCGTGGCGGGGTGCGACCGGGACGGCGGCGTAGGCGGACCGGGCGGTCAGCGGGCCGGTAGGTGTGGGCCAGTGCGTGGGTTGGCGCAGGGTGAGCGGCTCCCAGGTGCCATCGGGGCCGGGCAGGGACAGGGTGATGTCCGTCGTCGTCATGGCTGGGCTCCTTTCGCGCCGGCGCACCGGTGCGGTCGGCCCGATGTTGGTGCGCCACGCACGTGCACCGGTTCCGGCCACGGTAGGCCGCCGGGCGGGCGTGTGCCTGCCGAACCGTCCCGGCGCCGCGCGGGAGTGCGCTGCCCGCCGGGTGTCGAGCCGTAGAATCTGTGTTCTGATGCGCGCGACATGGCGGGAGCAGGCGATGGTGGCAGGCGGGCGGACCCGTCCGGGGATGCTGGATGTCGCACGTCTGGCCGGGGTGTCGCACCAGACCGTTTCGCGGGTGCTGAACGAGCATCCGAACGTGCGCGAGAGCACCCGCATCAAGGTGGTGCAAGCGATCGAGGAGCTGGGCTACCGGCGCAACAGCGCGGCGCGGGCGCTGGTGACCCAGCGTTCGGGAACGCTCGGGATCGTGACCACCGGATCGGAGCACTACGGCCCTTCCCGAACCCTGGCCGTGGTGGAGCGCGCAGCGCGGGAGGCCGGGTACTTCGTGGCCGTGGCCACCGCCATGCATCCGACGCCGGACATGGTCACCTCCATCTTCGACCGGTTCCTGGACCAGGCCGTGGAGGGCGCGGTGGTGATCGCCCCGACCGAGGAGATCGCGGCGGCGGCCCGCAACGCCTCGGCCGACCTGCCGGTGCTGATGATCGCGGCCACCCCGAAGTGGGAGCCCGGCCAGCACGCGCTCAGCGTGGACCAGGGCGCGGGGGCACGGATGGTGGCCGAGCACCTGATCGAGTTGGGCCACCGTGACGTGGTGCATGTGGCCGGGCCGGTGGATTGGTTCGACGCCCGGGCGCGCGCCCGCGGCTGGCACGCCACGTTGGCCGAGGCCGGGATCCGCGCTCGTGCCGACCGGCTGGGGGACTGGACCGCCGCGTCGGGGTATGCGATCGGCCAGGAGTTGCTCGAAAACCTGCCCACCGCGGTGTTTGCCTCGAACGACCACATGGCGCTGGGCCTGTTGCGGGCCTTCGCCGAGGCGGGCGTGCACGTGCCCGGACAGGTCTCGGTAGTCGGTTTCGACGACGTGACCGGGTCCGATCACTACTTCCCGCCTCTGACCACGGTGCAGCAGGACTTCACCGTGCTGGGCAGGCGTGCCCTGGAGGCGCTGATCGACCTGATCGTGGGGGTTCCGGTGAACACCGAGCAGGTACCTCCGACGCTGGTGCCACGGGCCAGCACCGGCCCGGCGAGCAGGTAAGCCACCCGCGCCCGAGCAGCCCAATTGGATGGTTGTGGCGAATGGGGGCGCCCGGTTGGCGCTGTACGCGCGCAATTGGATGGTTGTGGCGAATGGGGGCGCCCGGTTGGCGCTGTACGCGCGCAATTGGATGGTTGTGGCGCGCGGGGTGCCGAGCGGCTACCCGCGTGCGGCCTGATGGAGCCGAACAGGTGCGTGATGTGTGACGCGCGGGGCTGGTGCGACGGATCGAGTCCAGACCGTGATCCTGGAACCTTTGACCGTTGAATCGTTTTATTGCTATGTTCTCGCTCACAACGGTAAACGCTGTCCAGCGGCAGGGTCGTCGCTCGGCCGGGAGAGTGCCCGACCGAGTCCCAGGTTCGAAACGCCAGTCGGCCCCGGCCCGCGCTCGACAGATGTCTCACGAAGGGGTTCCCAATGGCGAGTCCGACCCGGGCGAATGCAGACCGCGCCTTCGGCGTGGGGCGCGCGTGGGAGTTCGCCGACACGGTCCTGTTCACCGCGCTCCTGAACCTGCTGGTGCTCGTGATGACCCTGGCCGGTGGCGTGCTGTTCGGACTGGCCCCGGCGCTGACCGCGGCGGTCACCTGCGCACGCGCGCGGCTTCGCGGGGAGTTGCATCCCTGGGTGCGCACCTTCGTGCGGCACTGGCGTACCCAGTTCGGCCACGCCAACCTGTTGCAGGCGCCTGCGAACCTGGTGCTGGTCCTGCTCGCGGTGAACCACGTCATCCTGGGTCGCAGCGGCGGCCCGTTGACGATCGCCATCGCGGTTGCCGCCGCCCTGACCGTCGTCTACCAGGTGCTGGTGGTGACGATGGATGCCCACTACGAGGTGCGGCGCCGGGACTGTCTGCGCCTGGCCGGGCAGTTCCTGGTGCGCTTTCCCGGAGCGCCGCTGCTGCTGGCGGCCACGCTCGCCCTGATCGGCGTGGGCACCTACCTGGTCCCGGGCCTGCTCCCGGTGCTGTCCGTCGGGGTGGCGCTGTATCTGTGCACCGCGCTGTGCCTGTCCTTCTACGCAGCCAACGACCGCGGCCTGGCGGCCCAGCCCGCCGGTACACCCGATCCCGGCACCACGGGCATCTCGGCTCGGGACACCCATCAGCACCACCCGGCGGCCCCTGCCGCGCAGAACCCTGCGC
The DNA here is from genome assembly GCF_049725185.1 of Pseudactinotalea sp. Z1748. Classification (NCBI taxonomy): domain Bacteria; kingdom Bacillati; phylum Actinomycetota; class Actinomycetes; order Micrococcales; family Cellulomonadaceae; genus Pseudactinotalea; species Pseudactinotalea sp. Z1748. Next base: position 118,046 of record NZ_JBMPQB010000002.1, read on the forward strand.
GCACTCCGGCAGCGACAACCACGATCTGACACACCCCCCAGACGTCAACGACGGCGTCGACGAGAAAGGAAACCCATGCGTTATCGACACACAACCGCAGTGGCCACTGCGGTGGCCGGTGCCCTGGTGCTGGCCGCCTGCGGCGGTGGCAACGGGAACGGCAATGGAGGCGGTGAGAACGGAGAGGCCGGCGGCAGTGGCGAGGCCGCCTCGCTCGACTCGGTGACCATCATGGCCCCGTTCTTCTCCCCGACCGCACCGGAGCCCGGCGGCGAGATCGAGGAGGCCCTGACCGACCTGACCGGCGTGGACCTGAACATGCGCTGGGTGCCCAACTCCAACTACGGCGACCAGACCAACGTGGTACTGGCCAGCGATGACATCCCTGATGTGATGGTCATCCAGGACAAGAGCCAGGGCTTCATCCAGACCGCTGAGGCCGGCGGCTTCTGGGAACTGACCGACTACCTGGCCTCCGGGGAGTTCCCCAACTTGGTCACCGAGAACCCCGAGGTGCAAGAGGCTTCCGGGGTGAACGGACGGATCTTCGGCATCTACCGCGCCCGGGACGTGATCCGCCACTCGATCATCCTGCGGGCGGACTGGATGGAGAACCTCGGTCTGGAGGACCCCGAGACCCTCGACGACCTCGCCGAGATCGCCCGGGCCTTCACCGAGGATGACCCCGACGGCAACGGTCAGGACGACACCTATGGCCTGATCGTTCCGGAGTGGCCTGCGGCAGTGGGCACCGGCAGCCCCTGGGACGCCATCGACGTCTGGCACGGGGCGGGCAACGTGTGGCGTGATGACGGCGGGGAACTGACCGCCACCTGGACCACCGACGAGTGGCGCGACTCGCTGCGCTTCCAGCGCGACCTGATCGACTCCGGCTACGTCAACCCCGACTTCGCCACCATGCCGCCGGAGGACTGGAACCAGCGCTTCATGAACGGTGATGGCGGCATCATCATCGACGTGCAGTCCCGTGCGGCCGAACTGATCAACCTGTACCGCCAGAACGACCCGGACGACTTCGACTCCTACGTTCGTCTGGTCGGGCAGGTGGAGGGCCCGAACGGCAAGTTCTCCCTGCCCACCGCCGGCTACGCCGGGTTCCTGGCTGTGCCGCGCTCCTCGATCGAGACCGAGGAAGAACTCCTCGCCGTGCTGCAGGTCCTGAACGACCTGAACAGCCCGGAGGCGCAGGTCCTGCTGAACAACGGGATCGAAGGCCACAACTTCGAGGTCGAGGACGGGTACGCGGTGACCGACCCCGACATGCAGGAGTTCACCGACTTCGTCACGGGCGCCTGGGCGCAACTGGGCACCAACGTGGCCGGGGAGCACTTCTACACCTCGCTGCCCCAGACCGAGTATGACGTGGAGATCTTCGAGCTGCGTCAGGAACTCCAGGACGAAGACCTGCAAGACGCGGTGTTCAACCCCGCCCTCGGGCTGATCTCGGAGACCTACGTCACCAACGCCACCCAGCTCGACACACTGATCGCCGACGCCCGGATCCAGTACCTGGCCGGGCAGATCGACGAGGCCGGGATGGACGAGGCGGTGGAGCGCTGGCGCTCCAGCGGCGGTGACCAGGTGGACGCCGAGGTGAACGAACTCTACTCCCAAGCAGGCTGAGCTCCCCTGGTGGGGGCGGGCGCTGTCACAGTCCCGCCCCCACCGGGCAGCCCACCCACGAAAGGACCCGCGGTGAGGGTTGCAACCCAGACGCCACCCGTGGCGATCGCCCCCGGCCCAGCGCCGGACCGGCGCCGACGCGGCCTGGGCACCACGATGGTGCGTTACCGGTGGCTGTTCCTGTTGATGCTGCCCGGCATCATCTATTTCCTGGTCTTCCGGTTCTGGCCGATGTACGGAGCCCAGATCGCGTTCCGCAACTATGTGCCGTTCCTGGGTATCGAGGGCAGCCCGTGGGTGGGCTGGGAGCACTTCGAGGTGTTCTTCACCAATCCCGATTTCCCCCGCATCCTGGCGAACACCCTCATCATCGCGGCGATGAGTCTGTTCATCGCCTTCCCGCTGACGATCGTGCTGGCGTTGCTGCTGAACGAGATGCGGCTGCAGATCCTCAAGCGCACCGTACAGACCCTGGTCTACATCCCCCACTTCCTGTCCTGGACGGTGGTGGTCTCCCTGACCGGGCTGCTGTTCACCATGGGCACCGGCCCGTTGTCGGCATTGCTGGACTCGGCCCTTGGTGGCACCACGAACTACCTGGCCGACCCGTTCTGGTTCCGGCCGCTGATCCTGCTGCAGGAGATCTGGAAGAACACCGGGTGGGGCACCATCATCTTCCTCGCCGCCCTGGCCGGGGTGGACCAGGAGCAGTACGAGGCCGCGATCATCGACGGTGCCGGGCGCTGGCAAAGAATGTGGAACATCACCATCCCCTCGATCCAGCCCACCATCATCGTGCTGCTCATCCTGCAGAGCGGGCAGATCCTCAACACCGGGTTCGAGCAGATCTACCTGATGTCCAACGCTCTCAACCGCTCGGTGGCCGATGTGTTCGACACCTACGTGTACTTCGTGGGCATCCAACAGGGCGCCTACTCCTACGCCACCGCCGTGGGCCTGGCCAAGGCGATTGTCGGGTTGATCCTGGTGTTCGGGACCAACTGGCTGGCCAAACGGTTCAACCAGCAGGGGATCTTCTGATGGCACTGCACTCCACCCCCGTGACGCTGCCCGCAGAGCACGACACCTCGCCCGCGGTACCGCAGCGCCCACGCGCCAACAAGCAGCGATACCGGTTCAACACCCGGGCCGGGAAGGTCTTCGACGTCTTCAACGGCGCCTTCCTGATCGTCGTGGGGTCGATCGCGATCCTGCCGTTCCTGTACGTGCTGGCCGGGTCCTTCGCCACCGAGTACGAGATCACCACCCGACCCTTCTTCCTGTGGCCGAGCGAGTTCATCACCACCTCGTACGAGTCGATCCTGGGTTCGCGGGCGTTCGTGCGTTCCTTCATCACCACCGTGGTGGTCACCGGGGTGGGCACGCTGATCCAGTTGGTCCTGACCGCGCTGATGGCCTACCCGCTGTCCAAGGTGGACCTTCCGGGGCGGCGCACCATCTTGTCCCTGGTGGTCTTCACGATGGTCTTCAGCGCCGGTATGATCCCCACCTTCCTCGTGGTGCGGGACCTGGGCATGTTGAACACCTACTGGGCCCTGATCCTGCCGATGGCGATCAACCCCTTCAGCCTGATCATCATCAAGAACTTCTTCCAGCAGTTGCCCGACGAGTTGGAGGAGTCAGCCAAGATCGACGGCGCCAACGAACTGCGAATCCTGCGCAGCGTGATCGCACCACTGTCCAAGCCGGTGCTGGCCACCTTCGGGCTGTTCTACGCCGTGGGGATCTGGAACGACTACATGTCCCCGCTGCTCTACCTCTCCGACCAGTCGATGTGGACCCTGCAGATGGTGCTGCGCCAGGTGACCGCGGCGGCCTCGCTGACCGCTGACGACCTGGCCACCGAGGTGCCGCCCCCGGCCGAGGGCATCAAGTTCGCCGTCATCATCGTGGCCACCATCCCGGTGTTGCTGGCCTACCCGTTCCTGCAGAAGCACTTCGCCAAGGGCATCCTGATCGGCAGTGTGAAGGGGTGAACTCGATTCACCTGGCCGGGGACTCCACCGTGGCGCCCGGGCCCGTGGACGGCACGGGCGTGATCGGCTGGGGCGGCGTGCTGCACGAATTCACGACACAGGCGGTGCGCAACCGCGCCGTCGGCGGGGCCACCACCGCCTCATTCGTGGCAGAAGGACGCTGGGCAGGCACCGTCGCGGCGGTCGAGCCCGGTGACCTCGTGGTGATCCAGTTCGGGCACAACGACCAGAAGGAGACCGAGCTGGCCGCGGCGGGCGGCTACCGGAACAACCTGGCCCGGTTCGTCGAGCAGGTCCGCGCCGCCGACGGTCGACCGGTGCTGGTCACCAGCGCCGAGCGGTGCCTGTTCAACGACGACGGCGACCTGCGCGTCTCGCACGGCGGTTACCCCGCTGCGGTGCGAAACCTGGGCGACCAGCTCGACGTCCCCGTGATCGACCTGAACGCCTTCACCCGGTGGCTGTACACCTGGCTGGGAGAGCAGGGCTGTGCCGAGCTGTTCCCGCACGCGGTGCCCGAGGGCGGCAAACGGGACACCACCCACTTCGGCCTCGCCGGTGCACGTGCGGTGGCCGGGTACGTGGCCCAGCAGCTACGGGCCCTGCAGGGCCTTGATGACCAGCATGAACCGATCGGGAAATGGGGAGTGAGTCCATGACCACCCAACACGTGGACGTACCGCTGCGTTGGCTCGACGATGCGGCACCGGCAGGGCTGCCCGCGGGCGCCACCCTGGGGGTGCCACTGCCACGGGGTGCGGTGCCGGCCCCGGAGGGACTCGCGGTGATCGACGACGACGGTGCACCGGTTCCGGCGCAGACGTGGCCCCTGGCCACGTGGCCGGACGGGTCGGTCAAGTGGGCGGGCATCGGACTCGGCAGTACCGCGGCACCGGCCGCGGCGTACCGGGTGGTCGCCGCGGGGGAGCAGGGGAGCGCCGCCCGCCCTGCCCCGGCGAGTCCGGATCCGGCTGCTGAACCCGCCACGGTGCGCGTCGAGCCGGGCGGCGAGGAAATCGTGGTGCACACCGGCCCGTTGCGGGTGGTGGTGCCCCGTTCGGGGACCGCACTGGTCGGCGCGGTGCACGTGGACGAGCGCCTGGTCGCCACCGGAGCGCACCTGGTCTCAGCACGCCAGGACCACCCCGAACCCGCCCACCGCGACCGGACCCACGCCGTCGGGCACCACACCGAGGTCGAGGTGGAACAGGGCGGGCCGGTCCGTGCGGTCCTGACGCTGCGCGGACGCCACCGGGACGAGGCCGGGCCCGGGGAGCAGCGCCGTGCCTGGCTGCCGTTCACGGTGCGGCTGTACTTCACCGCCGGGGCGCGCACCTTCCGGATGGTGCATACCTTCACCTATGACGGCGACCCGGAGCAGGACTTCCTCGCCGCCCTCGGGGTGCGCTTCTCGGTGCCGTTGCGGGCCGCGTGCCACGACCGGCACGTCCGCTTCGTCGGCGCACAGCAGGGGGTGCTTCGCGAGGCGGTCCAGGGCCTGACCGGGCTGCGCCGCGATCCCGGTGAACAAGTCCGCCAGGCGCAGGTGCAGGGCCGGCCCACCCCGGACATGCAAGAGTGGCAACGCGACGTGGGGAACCTGCTCACGTGGGTGCCCCGCTGGCCGGACTACACCCTGCGTCAACTCGGCCCTCAGGGGTACTCGATCGCCAAGCGCACCGCAGCCGACCGGCCCTGGATCGACGTGGCCCACGGGGACCGTGCCGCGGGGTTCGCCTACCTGGGTGATAACGATGGTGGCCTCGGTGTGGGGTTGACCGATTTCTGGCAGTCCCATCCCACCGGGATCGACCTGCGCGGCGCCGACACCGACTCCGGTGAGATGACCGTGTGGCTGTGGTCCCCGGACGCGGACCCGATGGACCTGCGGTTCTACCACGACGGCCTCGGTCAGGAGACCTACCCGCAACAACTCGAGGCGCTGGAGATCACCTACGAGGACTACGAGCCCGGCCTGGGCAGTGCCCACGGGATCGCCCGCACCCATGAGTTGGACATCGTCGCCTACCCCGCCACCCCGGACCTGACGACGCTGACCGCCGACGCGGCCCACGCCGGGCAGCGCCCCCGGTTGGTGCCCACCCCGCAGGCGCTGGCCCGTGCCGGGGTATTCGGGGACTGGGACGTTGCGGACCGCTCCAGCCCCGCCCGCGCGGAGTTGGAGGACCGGCTCACCGCGATCGTGGACTTCTACCTGACCCAGGTCGAGGAGCGGTCCTGGTACGGGTTCTGGAACTACGGCGACGTCATGCACTCCTACGATTTCGACCGGCACACCTGGAAGTACGACGTCGGCGGCTACGCCTGGGACAACTCCGAACTGGCCACCGACCTGTGGCTGTGGTCGATGTTCCTGCGCACCGGCCGGGCCGATGTGTTCCGGATGGCCGAGGCGATGGCCCGGCACACCGGGGACGTGGACGTGTACCACTGCGGCAAGCACCGCGGCCTGGGTACCCGGCACAACGTGCAGCACTGGGGGTGCAGCGCCAAGCAGGTGCGCATCGGATCCCCGGCGTTCCGCCGCCCGCACTACTTCCTCACCGCCGATGAGCACTCGCGCGACCTGCTGTTGGACAAGGCCGACAGCGACGCGGCGCTGGCGGTGCTGGAACCGACCCGGAAACTGCACGGCGACGACGACGCCGCACCGCTGGACCGGAACCGGCTACGGGTGGGACTGGGCACCGACTGGGGCGCCTTGGCCGCGACGTGGTTGGCGAACTGGGAGATCGCCGGAGATGTTGCCGCCAGGGACCGGCTCCTGGGCACGATGGCCGACATCGGAGCCTTCCCGAACGGGTTCCTGCACGCCGAAGCCTTCTACGACCTGGACACCGGGCGCTTCACCGGCCCGGCGCGTGAGGTGGCGGTCTCCCACCTCTCGGCGATCTTCGGGTTGGTGGAGATCTGCTCGGAATTGATCGACCTGGTGCAGGTGCCCGGGTTCGAGCAGGCCTGGCTGCAGTACTGCCGGCTCTACCTGGCTGACGCTGCCGAGCAGGTGGCCGAGGTGGGGCAGGAACTGACCGGCAACAACTTCCCGCAGTGGCACTCCCGGCTGCTGGCCTACGCGGCGCACCGGCTCGGTGAGGAGTCGATGGCCGACCGGGCCTGGGCGGCATACCGCTCCGGTGGTGAGCACACCCCGATGGACCTGGGGCCGGTGCGCACGATCAGCCCGCCGGAGGTGCTCACCGAGGTCAGCGAGGTGTTCATCTCCACCAATGACGCGGCGCAGTCCAGCCTCGCGGCGATCCAGAATCTGGCCCTGATCGGGCACCGGCTCGACGCAGGGCATGGGCTGACGGCCTGAAAAGCGTCGGCGGGGAAGCCCGACCTGGTTAGTTGTAACGATTCAGCAACGAAAACGATTTCGGACAAATCGTGACCTGGGTCACCCCTTGCCAGCCTGAATGGATTCAACCTAGCGTGTGAACACCCCGACGACGGGATCCGCGAAAGGAAGTCCAATGGCTGCAACGTTGCAGAACAACAAGAGAACTCTCATCGCACTCAGCGCCGGCCTTTCGGCCGGCCTGGTTCTGGCCGGATGTTCGGGCAGCGCAGCAGGAGACGGGCCGGTGGAGATCGACTTCCTGGTCGACAACCAGCCCCACACCATCGCGCTGGCCGATGCGCTGGTCGAGGCCTTCACCGCCGACAACCCAGATGTCACCATCTCGGTCGACTCCCGTCCCGGCGGTGGCGACGGCGACAACATCGTCAAGACGCGCCTCTCAACCGACGAGATGGCGGACGTGTTCATCTACAACAGCGGGTCGCTCTTCCAGGCGCTCAATCCCGATCAGATGCTCGTGGACCTGAGCGACCAGCCGTGGGTGGCGGAGTTGGACGAGGAGTTCGTCAACACCGTCAGCACCGAGAACGGCACCTACGGCAACGCCTGGGGCGCCACCTTCGGGGGCGGCATCATCTACAACCGCGCCGTCTACGACGAACTCGGCCTCGAGGTTCCCCAGACCTGGGATGAGTTCATGGAGAACAACGAGGTGATCGCCGAGGCGGGGATGGCCCCGGTGATCCAAACCTACGGCTCGACCTACACCTCCCAGCTCTTCGTCCTCGCCGACTTCGCGAACGTGTACTCGATGGACCCGGACTGGGCGGAGGAGTACACGGCGAACAACCGCAAGTACGCCGATGAGCCCGCCGTGCAGGCCTTCCGGAACCACGAGGAGGTCTACGAGGCCGGCTACTTCAACGAGAACTTCCCCTCGGCCACCGATGCCGACGGCGCCCGGATGCTCGCCGAGCGCGACGGGGTGCACTACCCGATGCTGTCCAACCTGATCACGCACGTGCGTCAGGACAACCCCGAGGCACTGGAGGACATCGGCTTCTTCGCGATCCCGGCGCAGGAGGCCGAGCACACCCAGGCCACCATCTGGCAGGCCGCCGGCATCTACATCCCGCAGACCACCGAGGGCGCTGAACTGGAAGCGGCCAAGGATTTCGTGGCCTTCATCACCTCCGACACCGGGTGTGAACTCAAGGCCGAGTACCTCTCGATCGCCGGGCCCTTCCCGGGCACCTGTGACCTGCCCTCGGATGCCGCGCCGATCCTGACCGACCTGGAGCAGTACGTCGATGAGGGCCGTACAGCACCGGCGCTGGAATTCCTGTCCCCGGTGAAGGGGCCGAACCTGGAGCACATCATGGTCGAGGTCGGCTCCGGCATCCGTTCGGCTGAGGACGCAGCGGCCTACTACGACGACGACGTGGTGAACCAAGCCCGCCAGCTCGGCCTCGACGGCTGGTGAGTACTGCGGGAACCCGCCCGGGCACCCCGGCGGCCGAGACGCGACACTCCTGGACCAGGGGGCGCGTGCCGAGGCCGGCCGGGGAGTCCGGCCGGGGCCGGTCATCGGGTGTGTGGCGCCACGCCTATCCGATGTGGTTCTACCTGCCCGCAGGGCTGCTGTACGTCGTCTTCTTCGCCATCCCGACCTTCGCCTCCTTCTACTTCAGCCTCACTCGCTGGACGCTGTTCAGCTCGGAGTTCATCGGGATGGAGAACTACGTGCGGTTCTTCACCGAGCCCCAGTTGCGCCAAGGGTTCATCAACACCTTCATCTTCGGGGTCACCACCTCGGGTGCGAAGGTGGTGATCGGACTGGCCCTCGGGGTGCTCCTGGTCTCGAACATCTTGGCCCGGGGGTACCTGCGCTCGGTGGTCTTCTTCCCGGTGCTGGTGTCCACCATCGGGGTGGGCGTGATGTTCACCGCCCTACTGGATCCCTTCGACGGCATGGTCAACTCCATCCTGGCGGCCGTGGGGATCGACGGCCCGGGTTGGTTCACCGACCCGAACATCGCGCTGCTGACCATCGCCGGAGTGGACATCTGGAAAGGTCTGGGCATCGCGACCCTGATCTATATCGCCGGGCTGGTAGCCATCCCGCGGGAGTACTACGAGGCAGCCCAGATCGATGGGGCGGGCGCCTGGCAGCAGTTCCGGCGGATCACCTTGTCGCTGGTGATGCCCGCGACCGGGACCGTGATCATCCTGTCCCTCATCGGTGGGCTGCGCACGTTCGATCTCATCTGGGCCACCACCGGGGGTGGTCCGGGCTTCGCCTCCGATGTGATCGCCTCGGTCATCTACAAGCAGTACCAAGCCGGCTTCTACGGTCTCTCCACGGCCGGGAATGTGGTCCTGTTCCTCACCGTGACCGCGATCATGGTGCCGATCACGATCATCATCAACCGCAAGGCGGTGGAGCGATGAGGTCGGCACGCACGTGGACCGGCGGAATCGTTGCGATCGTCGCCTCGATGATCATCTTCCTGGTGCCGTTCGTGTTCGTGATCCTGCAGGCGATGAAAACCCCCGCCGAGGCCTCCCGGTTGGAGTTCTCCTGGCCGGAGCAGATGGCGTTCGTGGAGAACCTGATCGAGGTGCTCACGATGCGCAACGGCGTTGTGCTGCGGGCCTTCGTCAACAGCACGATCATCACCGTCGCCGCAGTGACCCTGATGGTGATCGTCTCGGCGATGGTGGGATACGTGCTGCAGCGGCGGGTGAGCAAGATCAACCCGGTGGTGAACTTCTTCGTCCTGGCCGGTCTGATCGTGCCACCGGCCGTGGTGCCCACGGTGTGGTTGCTGCAGGCGCTGGGTTTGTTTCGCACCATGCCGGGGCTGGTGCTGGTGCAGGCCACCTTCGGGATCTCCTTCTGCATCCTGTTGTTCCGGGCGTTCGTCGGCACCATCCCGAGAGAGTTGGATGAGGCCGCGGTGATCGACGGGTCCGGCCCGGTACGGCTGTTCTTCACGGTGATCCTGCCGTTGATGAAGCCCACCGTGATCACCGTGATCGTCGTGCAGGCGGTCAATGTCTTCAACGACTTCGTCAACCCCCTCTACTTCCTGCCGGGCGAGCGCAATGCCACGGTCCAGTTGACGCTCTTCAACCTGATGCAGCAGCAGGCGGCCACACAGTGGAACCTGCTCTTTGCCAACACCCTGCTGATCACGATCCCCCCGCTGGTCATGTACATCTTCTTCAACCGCCAGATCGTCGCCGGCATGACATCGGGGGCGGTCAAGGGCTGAACTCACTATCCCCAGCGCGGCGCGCCGGGCGCGTCCGCCCCCACTCCGGATCTTCAGCAAGCAAGCAAGGAAGCGAGCAACACGACGATGTCCATTGAGGTTCTATCTGTCCGCATCGAACGCCGCCGGGACGGCCACTACGCCGACACCTCGACCCCGCGCCTGTCCTGGACGGTGCGCACCGACGCGCCGAACTGGGTCCAGTCCGGTGCCGAAGTGCGCCTGGACGCCGAGCACGTGGTGGAGCTCGAGGGCGCGGACTCGGTCTTCGTGGAATGGCCGTTCGCGCCCCTGCAGCCCCACGGTCGGCACGCGGTGGAGGTGCGGGTCCGGGGCGGCGACGGCGAGTTCTCACCATGGAGTGAGCCGGTCACCGTGCGTGCGGTGTTCCTGGGTGAGGGGGAGTGGCGGGCCGAGTTCGTCGGCCTGGCCGAGCCGGTCGGTGAGGCGTGCCCCGGGCTGGTGCGGCGGGAGTTCGAGGTGAACGGTGACCTCGCGTCCGCCACCCTGTACGCCACCGCCCAGGGCGTCTACCAGGTCTCGGTCAACGGCAGCGACGTCGACACGGACGTGCTCAAGCCGGGTTGGACGAGTTACCAGTACCGGATCGAACACGAGGCGACCGACGTCACCGACTTGCTCAGCACCGGACGTAACGCCATCGGCATCAGGTTCGCCGGCGGCTGGTTCACCGAGAAGTTCGGGTTCCACGGCGAGGGCCGAGCCTTCTACGGTGACCAGCCGGCCGTCGCCGCCCAGTTGCACCTGCAGTACCTGGACGGCCGCACGGAGGTGCTCAGCACCGATTCGCAGTGGCGCGGCGCAGCCGAAGGCCCGGTGGTGCACAGCGGAATCTACGACGGCGAGCGCATCGATGCCCGCCGCCACCTGCCGGCCTGGGACCGGCCCGGCTTCGACGACGGTGGCTGGCCGGCCGTGGCGGTGCGCCGGAGCGAGGTGGTGCCGGAGCCGATGAGTAGTGAACCGGTGCGTCGCACCGACGAACTCGGCGTCCGGGAGGTGCTGACCACCCCGTCCGGCAAGACGGTGGTGGACTTCGGGCAGAACCTCGTGGGCTGGGTACGGGTGCAGGTGCAGGGGGAGCCCGGGCACGTCGTCTCCGTGCGCCACGCCGAGGTGCTGGAGCACGGCGAGTTGGGTGTGCGTCCGCTGCGGCATGCCAAGGCGACTGATGAGTTCGTGCTCTCCGGTGGCCACGACGTTTTCGAGCCGCAGTTCACCTTCCACGGGTTCCGCTACGCCGAGGTGAGCGGGTGGCCCGGCGAGTTCGACCCGAGCGCCCTGACCGCCGTCGTCGTCCACAGCGATATGCGTCGCACGGGGTGGTTCGAGTGCTCCGATGAGCGGGTGAACCGATTGCACGAGAACGTGGTGTGGGGGATGCGGGGCAACTTCCTGTCCATTCCCACCGACTGCCCCCAGCGCGATGAGCGGCTGGGTTGGACCGGGGACATCCAGGTGTTCAGCCCCACCGCCACCACGTTATTCGACTCCGGTGCGTTCCTGGCTGCCTGGCTGAAGGACGTGGCCGCCGAGCAACAGGGCCTGGGCGGGGTGTGCCCGTTCGTGGTGCCCCAGGTGCTTCCGGATGGCGGACGTCCCGCGGCCGCCTGGGGTGATGCGGCCACGGTGGTGCCGACGGTGCTGGCCGAGCGCTTCGACGACCGGCGCGCTCTGGCCGAGCAGTACCCCTCCATGCGCGCCTGGGTGGATGTCATGGCCGAGCGGGCCGGGGAGAACCTGCTGTGGCAGGGTGACTTCCAGTTCGGCGACTGGCTGGACCCGGACGCCCCGCCGGAGAGTCCCGGCGACGCCAAGACGGAGAAGGACCTGGTGGCCAGCGCGCACCTGATTCGCTCGGCCCGGATCGTGGCCGAGACCGCCGCGCTGCTCGGTGACGCCGACGGGGCGTCCCGCTACGCCGACCTGGCCGAGCGGGCCCGGCAGGCATTCCTCGCCGAGTACGCAGTCCCTGTGCATCGGTTGACCTCGGACACCCAGACCGCCTACTCGATGGCGATCTGCTACGAGTTGGTCGACGGCGAGGCGCGCCAGGCGATGGGAGATCGGCTGGCCGAACTGGTGGCAGAAGCGGGCGATACGATCCGCACCGGTTTCGTGGGTACCCCGATCATCTGCGACGCCCTGACGAGGACGGGGCACGCAGACACGGCTGGGCGGCTGCTGCTGCAGACCGCGGTGCCCTCCTGGCTCTATGCCGTCACGATGGGGGCGACCACCATCTGGGAACGCTGGGACTCCATGCTCCCGGACGGCACGATCAACCCGGGCCAGATGACCTCCTTCAACCACTACGCCTTCGGAGCGGTGGCGGACTGGCTCTACCGGTGCCTGGCCGGCCTGGCACCGGCGGCACCGGGTTACCGCCGGATCCGGATCGCCCCGACTCCCGTCGCCGGCATCGACGACGCCGCGGCTCGCGTGGAGACGCCCTACGGGATGGCCGAGGCGGGCTGGGCCGTCCAGGACGGGATGCTCACGGTGCGCGCCACGGTGCCGCCGAACACCTCCGCCGTCGTGGCGCTCCCGGGAGAGGCCGAACGTGAGGTGGGATCGGGCACGCACGAATGGAGCGTGCCCGACCCGCGCCGTAGCGCCTGAGCGCTGACCCTGCCGCCGCATGCCCGAGGACGACGCTCGTGGTCGTCGTCGAGTGGCCGGCCCGTCGCCTTCGCCCGCACCCGTCGCCTTCGGTGCCGGGTGGAGGCGACGGGGCCGTGACGTGGCCGGGGACGACGGCGGTGCTCAGGCCAACTCGAGGCGCACCGTGACGTAGGAGTGCGGGGGCAGGGTGATCCGCACGTGCTGTGCCTCGCTGGTCACCGGGTGCTCGCGCGGGGCCACCTGCTCGGCGTCCCCGGGGGTGTTGTGGGCGTGGGGTGCCGCGCCGCTGAGCACCTGGGCGCTCGCGGACGTGAGGGCCCGTCCGCGCAGATCCAGGGTCACCTCATGGTGGGAACCGGCGTCCAGGTTCGTGAGCGAGACCAGGGCAACCCCGTCCTTGACAGAGGCGGAACTGGAAATGAGGGGCAGGTCCTTCCCGCCCACCTCACGCACCGGCACCTCACCCAGCAACGGTGCCGCCAGGGCGGCGGCGTCGTGGTGGCCGGCATTCATCGCGAACACGTGGAAGGTGGGTGTACGCACCAGCGCGCCGGAGTCGGGATCGGTGAGGATCATCGCCTGCAGCACGTTGACGGTCTGGGCGATGTTGGCCATCGTGAGCCGGTCGGCGTGGCGGTGGAAGGCGTCGAAGTGCACCGAGGCCACCAGCGCATCGCGCAGCGTGTTCTGCTGGTACAGGAAGCCCGGGTTGGTGCCCGGCTCCACGTTCCACCAGGTGCCCCACTCATCCAGCACCAGCCCGACCTTCTTCTTCGGGTCGTACACGTCCATGACCGCGGCGTGCCCGGCGATGAGTTCCTCCACCCGAGCCGCGGCCGCCATGGTGCGGTAGTACTCGTCGTCGGTGAAGTCGGTGGCGCTGCCCTTGTCCGCCCACTCCCCGGACATCGTGTAATAGTGGAAGGAAACCGCCTGGAAGATGCCCCGGGGCTCCTTCTGGCATCCGAAGCAACTGATCGCCTCCATCAGCGCCCTGGTCCAGTTGTAGTCGTCGTCGGAGGCACCGGCGGCGATCCGGTACAACTCGTTCCCGTCATGGTTGCGCAGGTAGGTGGCGTACTGGCGGGCCAGGTCGGCGTAGGCCTGGGCACGCATGTTGCCCCCGCACCCCCAGGCCTCGTTGCCGATCCCCCAGAACGGGACCTTCCAGGGTTCCTCCCGACCGTTGGCCTTGCGCGCCGCCACGGCCGGGGAGTCCCCGGTACGCGTCAGGTACTCCACCCACTCGCTCATCTCCTGGACCGTGCCGGAGCCGACGTTGCCGTTGACGTACGGCTCGGCGTCGAGCATCTCGCACAGGTCCATGAACTCGTGGGTGCCGAAGTGGTTGTTCTCCTCCACGTTGCCCCAGTGGGTGTTGACCATGCGGGGCCGCTCCTCGCGCGGACCGATCCCGTCGCGCCAGTGGTACTCATCGGCGAAACATCCCCCGGGCCAACGCAGGTTCGGGATCCGTAGCTCCCGCAGCGCCCGCACCACATCGGTGCGGATACCGCGCTCGTTCGGGATCTCGGAGTCCTCACCCACCCAGAAGCCGCCGTAGACGCACCGGCCAAGGTGCTCGGCGAAGTGGCCGTACAGGTGTCTGCTGATCACCGGACCGGGCAGGTCGAGGTTGATCACGGCGCGCAGGTTGTTGGTCATCAGTTGAACTCCAGGTAGGTGCCCGCACCGGGGCGTGGTCGAACCAGCGGGTTGATGCGGTTGGTTTGTTTGCGTCCCCAACGACGGTACTGGTCAGGAGGACTCGGGCGGGGCATCAACGGGCAGCCAGACCCGCATTGCACCGGTGCCGCGGTTGCCCCAGTGGCCGAACGGAATGAGGCTGGCCTGCACCGACGCTTCCCCATCGGCCCCGGACTCGGAAGCCGGGTGATACAGGCCCGGCCGGGCCGGGCGATGGGTGGCCGTCACGCGCATCGGGGCGAGGTCGCCCTCACCGCAGACCTGCGGAGCGTGGGAGGCGTCGACGATCACGTCGTCCACGTCGATCCCCGCCGGCAGATCCGCCTGCTCCAGGCAGTAGACCACCGGCCCGCGCTCGGCGGCCAGGCAGCCCCGCACTGCGTCCACCCGCGGGTGGGCGGCGGTCCAGCGCGGGCTCATGTCCAACTCCAGCACACCGCCCACCCCGAGCGGCAGGTGCAGGTAACCGTCATCGCCGGCGGTGACCTCCTCGCCGTCGAACGTGGTGCGTCCCGACCACGACGGAATGCGCAGGGCGAGGTGGGCACCCGGACGGGCGCCGCCGTCGAGGCTCACTTGCACCCGGCCGCTGCGGGGGTAGTCGGTGCGTACTCGCACCACCCCGGAGCCCAGATGGCCGGGCAGGTCGATGTCAGCCGCGGCGTACACGTGCAGCCAGAGTGTGTCCTCGGTGGAGGTGGTCAGGTAGGCGGATAGTTGGGCGATGACCCGGGCGATGTTCGGCGGGCAGCAAGCGCACTCATACCAGGAGGTGCGTTCCTTCGGAGCGTTGACCTCGGTGGTGCGATCGGGGCGCATCTGCAGGGGGTTGGAGTAGAAAAAGCGGGTGCCGGAGGCATCGACCGAGGCGCGCAGCGCGTTGTGGATCTCCCGCTCGATGGTCTCGGCATAGGGACCCGGGCCGAAGGCGAGCAGCATCCGCCAGGCCCAGTGCGTGTCGGCGATGGTGGCGCAGGTCTCGGCGTAGGCGCGATCGGGCGGCAGTTCGTAGTCGGATCCGAACGCCTCGTCCCGGTGCCGGGAACCGAAGGCACCGGAGATGTACATCTTGCGCTCATGCGTACTGCGCCACTGGGCGTCCATCACCTCGGCCAGTGCCTGCTCGCCCGTCTCCAGATACAGGTCGGTGACCCCGGCATTGAGGTAGAGCTGGCGCACGGCGTGGCCGGCGGCGTCGGTGGCGTTGCGCACCGGCTCGTGATCCTGGAAGTAGCGCGCCCCCAAACCTCCGACCTTGAGCAGACCGGCGCCGCGCAGGTCGATCATCCGGGTGGCCAGGTCCAGATAGCGGCGCTCCCCGGTGTGGCGGTAGAGCTCGATCAGGGCGGTCTCGATCTGAGGGTGCCCACAGATCCCGTCGGTGCCCTCGGGTCCGAAGGTGCGCTCCAGCAGGTCGGCGAACGCCCGGGCGATCTCCAGCAGGTCGGTGCGCCCTGCCGCACGGTCCAGAGCGATCGCCGCCTGGATCAGGTGCCCGGCCACGTACATCTCGTGGGTCCACTCCAGCTCGGTGAACCTCTTGCCCGGGTGCACCCCCTGGATCCACGTCATCACGTACCCGTCGGGCTCCTGCACCCGGGCCACCAGCGCGATCACCTCATCGAGCCAGGCGTCGAACTCGGTGGTGCCGGAGCGGGCGATCTCCCAGCCGACGGCCTCGATCACCTTGTACAGGTCGGAGTCGGCAAAGACGAAACCACGGTAGTCCGCTTCCGAGTTCCCCAGCACGCGCCGGAAGTTGTCCAGGACTCCCGCCTCCTCGAGCTGGTCGATGCAGTGCGGGATCGTGGCTGCGGCATTGCGCTCCTGCCAGCCACCCAGGACCCCGCCGTGCAGCCGGACCGCGGACATCGCCAATCCCTGATGCACGGCGACCGCGGCACGCGGGGCGGCCGGGGTGAGCGGGCTTGCGGATTCTGCGGGTGCGGCTGTGGTCATGGTGTGCCCTTTCGAGTGCATGGCAGGTAGCCCGGGAACGGCTGACGGCGTGGGCCGACTGGTCGGCAAAGGTCGCCGGGGGAGTGGTCAGGAGGCAGCGGCCACACCTGCCGTCGAGGTGCGCGCGGCGGGTCCGACGGTCGGCGCCGGGCGTGTCGGTCCCGGCGTTGCCGGCGGCCGCAGGAGCCCGGTGCTCCACAGGTCCTGGGAGGTGAGGGCTGCTGGCAGGGTGAGACCGAACACGATGATCAATCCTGGCACGAGGTAGTAGCCCGCCAGCACGACTGCGGCGGTGAGAATCGTCAGCGCCGCAATTGCCGGCCGCGCCGGGATCAGCGTGAGGGCCCGGCGCAGCATCGCCAGGGCGCCCTCATCGAAATGGGCCGCAAGGATCCACACATTGACGCTGACGGCGAAGAGCACCACACCGAGCACGGTGAGCAGACCGGCCAGCACCGGTCCGGAGGCACCGAAGTCGACCACTGCCACCAGTTGGCGGTTGATCACCAGGATCGCCCACGGGATCACCAGCAGGTACCCCAGCCGGTTCGCCGCCGCGAACTCGGTACGCCAGGTGGTGCCGAAGTGGGTGCGAAGCCGCACCCGTACCCCGTGCTCGGGGGTGAGGATGTCCCTGCGGATGACGGCGTATACCGCTGCGGTCGCGGGGAAGACACCCAGCACGATCCCCCCGCGCAGTGTCCAGTTGATCCAGAGCAGGTGCAGGGCGAGCAGGCGCAGCCCCGCACGCCCGATCCGGGAGTGCCAGCCCACCAGCCAAGTCATCGCGGTGCCCATCAGCCCGTCACCGAACACAGAGTAGGTCGCCCGCCGTCCGGCACCGACCCGATGACGGGCATCGTCGGAAGTCTTGCCTCACGGCGGACGCGAGCCGCAGTGCCGCCCAGGGCGCTGGACAGAATCACCGCACCCAGTAGCGTGAACGCTCACATCCGCCCGCCCTCCCTTGGAGAGAGAGCAGCCATGACGGCATCGACCGTACGCAGCCAAACGCCACCGATGGGCTGGAACAGCTGGGACTGTTACGGCACCACCGTCACAGAGTCGGAGGTGCTGGCCAACGCCGAGTTCATGGCCGAGCGCATGCGAGCCCACGGATGGGACACCGTCGTCGTCGACATCGCCTGGTACGACCCGACCGCCCGTGCCCACGGTTACAACGCCGATGCGCCCGTGGCCCTGGATGGGTACGGCCGGCCGATGCCCGCGCCGAACCGGTTCCCCTCCGCGGCGAACGGAGCCGGGTTCGTCCCGCTGGCCGGCGCCGTGCACAACCTGGACCTGCGGTTCGGTGTGCACATCATGCGGGGCATTCCGCGGCCGGCAGTGCACGCGGACCTGCCCGTGGAGGGAACCTCCTACACGGCGGCTCAGATCGCCGACACCGGGGCAGTGTGCGAGTGGAACCCGGACAACTACGGCCTCGACCACGGCCATCCGGGCACCCAGGCCTACTACGACTCGTTCATCGCCCAGCTGGCGAGCTGGGGTGTGGACTTCATCAAGGCCGATGACATGCTCTGGCCCTATCGTGCTGCGGACATCGAAGCCCTGGCGCTCGCGATCCGACGCAGCGGTCGCGACCTCGAGTTGTCCCTGTCACCGGGCCGGGACCTGTCGCTGGTCCACGGCGGGCACCTGAGGAAGCACGCCACGATGTGGCGCGTCAGCGACGACCTGTGGGACCGGTGGGAGGACGTACGCGACCAGTTCGCCCGGCTGGCCCGTTGGGCGCCCCACTCCGGGCCCGGCGGCTGGGCGGACGCCGACATGATCCCCCTGGGCAGGATCGGGATCCGCGCCGAACGCGGGCAGGACCGACACTCCCGGCTCACCCCGGCCGAGCAGCAGACCCTGATGAGCCTGTGGGTGATCGCCCGATCCCCGCTGATGGTGGGGGCGGACCTACCCACGTCCAGTCCGGAGACCATCGAGTTGCTGACCAACGACCGCGTCCTGGAGGTGCTGCGCCGGGGCCGGAGTCCCCGGGAGGTCCTACGAGAGCGTGACCTGGTCGTCTGGCGCTCGGAGTCCGCCGTGGACGGGCACGTCTACGCCGGCGTCTTCCACCTGGGCGATGAGCCCGTGCGCGTGGGCCTACCCGGATACCACCTCGGCGCGGACGGCACCGAGGACGTGGTCGAGTTGTGGAGCGGGACGGACCAGGCGTGGGACGACGACGGCGCCCTCACCCTGGCCCTGGACGCGCACGGTTCGGCGCTGCTGCGCCTCGCCCGCTGACCTGGCGCCGCCAGGGTCTTGCCATCCCTAGTTGTGATCGTTAACATCGAGGTCACCCGGGATGCTGGGCGGCGGTCCCGCCCAGCGACCCGGATCAAACAGCCCGCCATCGTGCGGACCTCCGAGCGATGAGGCCGAGATGAAGGAGGCCCCGTGACCGTGGACAACGAGCGTGCCCTGGCGGTGGGAGTGGACTTCGGCACCCTGTCCGGCCGGGCCGTGGTGGTTCGCGTGGCCGATGGTGCCGAACTCGCCAGCGCCGAGCATGCCTACCCTCACGCCGTGATGGACACCGTGCTCAGCGCCGGCGACGGGCAGCCCCTGCCACCGGACTGGGCGCTGCAGAACGCCGCGGACTACGTCGACGTGCTCAAGAACGCCGTCCCGGAGGCCCTGCGCCGGGCCGGCGCGGACCCGGCCGACGTGATCGGGATCGGCACCGACTTCACCGCCTCCACTCCGTTGCCGGTACGTGATGACGGCACCCCGTTGAGTGAACTCCCGGAGTTCGCGAACAACCCGCACGCCTACGTCAAACTGTGGAAGCACCACGCCGCCCAGGCGCAGGCCGACCGGATCACCTCGCTGGCCGCGGAGCGGCGCGAGCCCTGGCTGCCCCGCTTCGGGGGAATGATCTCCTCCGAGTGGCAGTTCGCCAAGGGGCTGCAACTGCTCGAGGAGGCCCCCGAGGTCTACGCCGCGATGGACCATTGGGTGGAGGCGGCCGACTGGATCGTGTGGCAACTGTCCGGAACCTACGCACCCAACCCGTGCACCGCCGGCTACAAGGGCATCTACCAGGACGGCCGCTACCCCGCGAGCGACTACCTGGCTGCACTCAACCCCGACTTCGCCACCTTCGCGCAGGAGAAACTTCCCAGCGAGATCGCCACGCTGGGCGCCAGCGCCGGCCCGCTCACCGCCGAGGCCGCCTCCTGGACCGGACTGCCCGAGGGCATCGCGGTGGCGGTGGGCAATGTCGACGCACACGTGACCCTACCGGCCGCGAACGCCGTGGACCCGGGCCAACTCACCCTGATCATGGGAACGTCCACGTGCCACGTGATGAACGCGGACGAACTGCGAGAAGTGCCCGGCATGTGCGGGGTGGTCGACGGCGGCGTGGTCGACGGGCTGTACGGCTATGAGGCCGGGCAGAGCGGCGTCGGTGACATCTTCGGCCACTTCGTGGCCACCGGCGTGCCGCAGGCCTACGCCGAGGAGGCCGCCGCACGCGGGGAGAACCTGCACACCTACCTGACCCACCTGGCCTCCCAGCAACCGATCGGCGGCCACGGCCTGATCGCCCTGGATTGGCACTCCGGGAACCGTTCGGTGCTGGTCGATCACGAGTTGTCCGGGATGATCGTGGGTCAGACCCTGGCCACCCGGCCCGAGGACACCTACCGCGCCCTGCTCGAAGCCACCGCATTCGGCACCCGAACGATCGTGGAGGCCTTCACCGACTCCGGGTTGGCGGTGCAGGAGTTGGTGGTGGCCGGCGGGCTGCTGAAGAACACCTTCCTGATGCAGATGTACGCCGACGTTACCGGTCTACCGCTGAGCACCATCGTCTCCGAGCAGGGTCCCGCCCTGGGCTCGGCGATCCACGCCGCGGTGGCCGCCGGTGCCTACCCGGACGTGCGGGCCGCGGGAGCGGCGATGGGAGGCCGCACAGTCGGTGCCTACACCCCCGACTCCCGCGCTCACCGGGCCTACAGCGCCCTGTACGCCGAGTACCAGAAGCTGCACGACTACTTCGGTCGTGGCGGGAACGACGTGATGCGAAGGCTCAAGGCGATCCGGCGCCAAGCGCTCACAGCCGACGACGGCGGGAGCGCGGACTCCCCGGAACTGACTGTCCCCGAGGAGTTGACATGAGCCGGATCGTGCTCGCCGAGTTGCCCGCCCAGGTGCAGTCCGAGGTGGCTCGGGTGCGTGAGAACGTGGCCCAGTTGCACGCCGAGCTGGTGCGCTACAACCTCGTCATCTGGACCGCGGGGAACGTGTCCGAGCGGGTGCCGGGTGCCGACCTGTTCGTGATCAAACCCTCCGGGGTCTCCTACGACGACCTCGACGCCGAGTCGATGGTGGTCTGCACCCTGGACGGGAAGAAGATCGTCGACGGCACCCCGGAGAAGTTCGCCCCCTCCTCCGACACCGACGCGCACGCCTACGTCTACCGGCACATGGACCACGTGGGCGGGGTGGTGCACACCCACTCCACCTACGCCACCGCCTGGGCCGCCCGGGGCGAACCGATCCCGTGCGTACTGACCATGATCGCCGATGAGTTCGGTGGTGAGATCCCGGTGGGCCCGTTCGCCCTCATCGGTGACGACTCCATCGGAGAGGGCATCGTGGCCACCTTGACCGGGCACCGCTCCCGCGCGGTGCTGATGGCCGGCCACGGCCCGTTCACCATCGGGGCCGATGCCCGCGACGCGGTCAAGGCCGCCGTGATGTGTGAGGACGTCGCCCGCACCGTGCACATCGCCCGCCAACTGGGCGATCCGGCCCCCATCGCAACGCACCACGTCGACGCCTTGTTCGACCGCTATCAGAACGTCTACGGAGTCCGGGAGGACACGTGATCGACCCCTTCGCCCAGCGCGAGATCTGGTTCCTCACCGGCAGCCAGGACCTGTACGGACCCGAGACCCTGGACCAGGTTGCCGCCCAGTCCCAGCAGGTCGCCGGGCTGCTCGACGAGGCGGGCCAGGTTCCGGTGCGCATCGTATGGAAGCCGGTGCTCAAGGACACCGCGCAGATCCGTTCGTTGGCGCTGGAGGCCAACGCCGACCCCGACTGCGTGGGGGTGATCGCCTGGATGCACACCTTCTCCCCGGCCAAGATGTGGATCACCGGCCTGGACGCGCTGCGCACCCCGCTGCTGCACCTGCACACGCAGGCCGACGCGGCACTGCCGTGGTCCACGATCGACATGGACTTCATGAACCTGAACCAGGCCGCGCACGGGGACCGGGAGTTCGGTTACCTCACCGCGCGCCTGGGCACTCCACGCAAGGTGGTGGTGGGCCACGCATCGGAGGACCTGGTGCGTGAGCAGGTGGGAGCCTGGGCACGTGCGGCCACCGCGTGGAGTGAGATCTATGGGATGCGGTTGGTGCGCTTCGGCGACAATATGCGGGGCGTCGCGGTCACCGAAGGGGACAAGACCGAGGCCGAACTGCGCCTGGGCGTGAGCGTGAACACCTGGGGTGTGCACGACCTGGCCGCCGCCGTCGACGCGGTGCCCGAGGCGAGCATCGACGAACTGATCGAGGACTACCTGGCCAGTTACGACGTCGTCGATGATCTGCGGCCCGGGGGAGACCGGCACGAGTCGTTGCGCTACGGCGCCCGCCAGGAGGCGGGCATGCGCACGTTCCTGGAGCAGATCGGGGCCAAGGCCTTCACCACCAACTTCGAGGACCTCGGCCCGCTGCGCCAACTGCCCGGCCTCGCCGTGCAGCGCTTGATGGCCGCCGGTTACGGGTTCGGGGCCGAGGGCGACTGGAAGACCGCCATCCTGGTGCGTGCGGCCAAGGTGATGGGCCACGGTCTGCCCGGCGGCGCCTCGCTGATGGAGGACTACACCTACGACCTGACCCCGGGAAACGAGGTGATCCTGGGCGCGCACATGCTGGAGATCTGCCCGACCCTGACCACCTCGCGCCCCAGCCTGCAGATCCACCCGCTGGGCATCGGGGACCGGGAGGACCCGGTGCGCCTGGTCTTCGACACCGACCCCGGCGAGGGCCTGGTGGTGGCGCTGAGCGACATGCGCGAACGGTTCCGCCTGGTGGCCAACGAGGTGGACATCGTCGGCGAGCGGGAGCCGATGCCGAACCTGCCCGTGGCGCATGCGGTGTGGGTGCCCAAACCGGATCTGCGCACCTCGGCGCGCGCCTGGCTGACCACCGGCGGTGCGCACCACACGGTCCTGACCACCGCGGTGGGCCGGGAGGTGTTCGAGGACTTCGCAGAGATCGCCGGCCTCGAGTTGGTGGTCATCGACGACCAGACCCAGGTGGCCTCCCTGCGCCAGGAACTGCGCTGGAACGCCGCCTACTACCGGTTGGCCCAGCCGATGAACTGACCGCGGGACACCCGCCCCACCACACTGCTGACCAGGAGGAAGTACCCCATGTCAACCGCACGTTTGAGCGTGGACCCGGCGTTCGTCGTCGGGCCGGTGCGCGAACGCACCTTCGGATCGTTCGTAGAACACCTAGGCCGGTGTGTGTACACCGGGATCTATGAGCCGGAGCATCCGACCTCCGACGAGCACGGGTTCCGCACCGACGTGCTGGATCTGGTCTCGGAGTTGGGCACCAGCACGGTCCGTTACCCGGGGGGCAACTTCGTCTCCGGTTACCGCTGGGAGGACGGCGTCGGCCCGAAGGGCCAGCGCCCCTCCCGCCTGGATCTGGCCTGGCACTCCACCGATCCGAACACCTTCGGCGTCGATGAGTTCATGGCCTGGACCGCCAAGGCCGGTGTGGAGCCGATGATGGCGGTGAACCTGGGCACCCGGGGCATCCAGGAGGCACTGGACCTGTTGGAGTACACCAACGTGCCCGGCGGGACCGCCCTGTCCGATGCCCGCCGCGCCAACGGTGCCCAGGATCCCTACAAGATCAAAATGTGGTGCCTGGGCAACGAGATGGATGGGCCCTGGCAGATCGGTCACAAGACCGCCGAGGAGTACGGGCGCCTCGCTGCCGAGACCGCGCGGGCAATGCGCATGATCGACCCGGATCTGGAACTTGTGGCCTGCGGATCCTCGAACTCCACCATGCCCACGTTCGGCGCCTGGGAATCGACCGTGCTGGAGCACACCTACCGCCACGTGGACCTGATCAGCGCGCACGTGTACTACTACGAGGACGACGGCGACCTGTCCAGTTTCCTGGCCAGTGCGGCGAACATGGACTACTTCATCGACTCGGTGGCCGCCACCGCCGATGCGGTGCGGGCCGCGGGCAAGCACAACAAGGCGATCAACATCTCCTTCGATGAGTGGAACGTCTGGTATCAGAAGCGTGCCGAGTCCCGCCCGCCGTCCGGCGATGAGTGGCCGGTGGCGCCGGTGCTGCTGGAGGACAAGTACAACGTGGCCGACGCCGTGGTGGTGGGCAACCTGCTCATCTCGCTGCTGCGGCACACCGACCGGGTGCACTCGGCCTCGCTGGCCCAACTGGTCAACGTGATCGCCCCGATCATGACCGAGCCGGGCGGACGGGCCTGGCGCCAGACGACCTTCCACCCCTTCGCCCTCACCGCACGGCACGCCCGTGGCGAGGTACTGCAGGTGGCGGTCGATGCGCCGGTGCTGGAGACCGACAAGTACGGTCCGGTGGACCAGGTCGATGCGGTGGCCACCCGGGATCCGGAGACCGGGTCGGTGTCGCTGTTCCTGGTGAACCGCTCACTGAGTGAGGAGACGCACGTGCAGATGGATCTGCGCGCGCTGGGTGACCTGCGGGTGGACAACTGTGTGACGCTGTCCAACCCCGACCACACCTGGTCGGCCACCGCCGATGACGCGACGTCGGTGTTGCCACGCCGCAATGACAGCGCCGGCGTCTCCGACGGTGCGGTCAACGTCAACCTCCCGCCGGTGTCCTGGACGATGGTCACCCTGGTCTGATCACCCGCCCGCCCTAACCGGGTCGGGTTCAGCCAACGCGGCCCGGGTCGGCCCACGATTGAGCCGACCCGGGCCGTCTTCATGCTCGGGCTGCAGAACTCAGCCGGATGCGGGGTCGGAGGAGGCGCGGACCACCAACTCCGGTTGGAAGACCACGTGCTCGGGTGTTCCCGCGGTCATCAGGATGTCGGCGGCGCGGTAGCCGAGTTCGTGGTGCGGCTGACGAACCGACGTGAGCGGCAGGGCGAGCTCACTGGCGATATCGATGTCGTCGTAGCCCACGATCGCCATGTGCCCCACCATCTCGAGGCCGCGGCGGCGCATGGTGCGCTGCACCCCGATCGCGACCAGGTCATTGACGCAGAAGACCGCCGAGGGCACCGCGTCGCCCTGCTCATCCAGCACGCTGGAGATGGCCAACTCGCCACCGGCGGCGTCCAGGCTCGAGATCGTTAACTCGGTGATCACCTCGGCCGGGTCCTTCCCTGCCTCCTGGACGGCAAGTTCCACACCGGCGAGCCGGTCGCGGCACTGTCGGATGCTGTGCGGGCCGTTGATGAACGTGATTTCCTCGTGCCCCATCGCCAGCAGATGCTGAGCGGCCAGCTTGCCACCCTCGATGTTGTCCACGGCGACGGAGGAGATCCGAGGGGTAGGTGAGGGGGAGTCGAGCAGCACCACGTCCAGGCCGCGGTCGACGATCGCGAGCAGGTGGTCGATCTCGGTCGTGGAGGGCACCACGAGCAGGCCGCTGACCCCGTGCTCCTCGAACAGGCGAAGGTACCGCATCTCCCGCTTGGGGTCCTCATCGGAACTGGCCAGCATCAGGGTGCGGTCGTCCAGGGCGATCCGGTCCTCGATACCGCGTGCCATGTCGGTGAAGAAGGGGTTGCGGATGTCCAGCAGCACCGCCCCCACCGTGGTGATCGTGCCCGCGCGCAACTGGCGGGCGGAGGCGTTCGGGACGAACGACAGAGCCGCGATCGCCTTTTCTACCCGAGTCCGGGTCGCGTCGGCCACGCGTTCAGGGCGGTTCAGCACGTTGGACACCGTGCCGACGGACACGTTGGCCAACTTGGCGACGTCGGTCACGCTCGGTCGGCGGGCGGTCCGGGGGCCGTGGGTGGTCGTCATCGAGGTCCTGTTCGTCGCTGGATTCGCGAGAGTCTACGCCGCTACGGCACGGCCGAGGAGATCTCGGCCGCCCTGGTCGCGCGCGCATCAGGCAACGGACCGGCAACAATTTGGCGTCGAACGCTTGCACGGAGGGGAGCGTAGGGCCTAGATTTGACTGAAACGTTTCATAGGCTGACGGGCGCATGGGCTGACGGCCTGGGGCTCCGGAATTAATGAGGATTCGGTGATGAACGACCAGTCGAGTAGGCAGAGCGCTGCGACGGCGGCACTGTCCGAGCAAACCGTGGAACTGCCCTCCTGGGCGTTCGGCAACTCAGGGACCCGATTCCGCGTATTCACCACCGAGGGTGTTCCGCGGGATCCCTACGAGAAGATTGCCGACGCCGCCCAGGTGCACAAGTACACCGGCATCACGCCTCGGGTGTCGCTGCACATCCCGTGGGACCTGGTCGATGACTTCTCCGATCTGGCCCGCCATGCCGATGACCACGGCCTGACCATCGGCATGATCAACGCCAACCTCTTCCAGGACGCCGACTTCCGGCTCTCCTCGCTGACCCACTCCGATGAGCGCATCCGGCGCAAGGCCATCGACCACCACATGCAGTGCCTGGACGTGATGCGGGCCACGGGCTCGAAGGAACTCAAACTCTGGCTCCCGGACGGTACCAACTACGCCGGCCAGGACTCCCTGCGGGCCCGCCAGGACCGTCTGGCCGAGTCCCTGGCCGAAATCTACGCCGCGATGGACTCCGACCATACGTTGGTGCTGGAGTACAAGTTCTTCGAGCCGGCGTTCTACTCCACCGATATCCCGGACTGGGGCACCGCCCTGTTGCACTGCCTGGCCCTGGGCGAGCGCGCCACCGTGGTCCTGGACACCGGGCACCACGCACCGGGGACCAACATCGAGTTCATCGCGATGCAACTGCTGCGCCAGGGCCGCCTGGGTGCCTTCGACTTCAACTCACGCTTCTACGCCGACGACGATCTGATGGTCGGCTCCGCGGACCCGTTCCAACTGTTCCGGATCATGCACGAGATCGTCCAGGCCGATGCGCTCAAGCCGGAAGCGGGGGTGAACTTCATGCTTGATCAGTGCCACAACATCGAGGAGAAGATTCCTGGCCAGATCCGCTCGGTGATGAACGTCCAGGAGGCTACCGCCAAGGCGCTACTGGTGGATTCGGAGGCACTCACCGCGGCCCAACATGCCCAGGACGTGCTCGGAGCCCACGGGGTGCTGATGGATGCCTACAACACCGACGTGCGCCCGATGCTCGCCGAACTACGCGCCGGTCAGGGCCTGGACCCCGATCCGATGGCAGCCTTCGCCGCCTCTGGCTATGCCGCCGAGGTCGCGGCCGCGCGGGTGGGCGGGACGCAGGCAGGATGGGGGGCCTGATGGGTGCCGTGGACGATCTGGTCGCGCGGTCCAACCGGCTCGGTTCGGACCCGCGGGTCACCAACTACGCCGGTGGCAACACCTCCGCCAAGGGCTCGGCACGCGACCCGGTCACCGGTGACGACGTGGAGCTGCTGTGGGTCAAGGGCTCCGGCGGTGACCTGGGCACGCTGACCCAGAGCAACCTGGCAGTGCTGCGGATGGACCGCCTGCGCGCCCTGCCGCAGGTGTATCCGGGCGTGGACCGTGAGGATGAGATGGTCACCGCGTTCGACTACTGCCTGCACGGCAAGGGTGGGGCTGCGCCTTCGATCGACACCGCGATGCACGCCCTGGTGGAGGCCGACCACGTGGACCACCTGCATCCGGACGCCGGCATCGCCGTGGCCACCGCGGTGGACGGGGAGGACCTCACCCGGCGTATCTACGGCGACGAGGTGGTCTGGGTGCCCTGGCGCCGCCCCGGGTTCCAGCTCGGCCTGGACATCGCCGCGATCAAGGAGGAGAACCCGCAGGCGATCGGCTGCATCCTGGGCGGGCACGGTATCACCGCCTGGGGCGAAACCTCCGACCAGGTCGAGGAGCGTTCCCTGAAGATCATCCGGATGGCCGAGGAGTACATCGAGCAAGCCACGGCGGACCTGGCCGGACGCGACGAGCACCCCTTCGGGGCCCTGCGCCCGGGATATGCCCCGTTGGCACCGGAGCAGCGCCGTGCGCGCGCGGCCGCGCTGGCACCGGTGATCCGGGGCATCGCCTCGGCCGACCGGCCGCAGGTCGGCCACTTCACCGACTCCGACGTGGTGCTGGAGTTCCTGGCCCGGGACAAACTCACCGCGCTGGCCGAACTGGGCACCTCCTGCCCCGATCACTTCCTTCGCACCAAGGTCAAGCCGCTGGTGCTCGACCTTCCCGCGGACGCGCCGCTGGAGCAGGCCGTCGAGCGGTTGCACGAACTGCACGGTGCCTACCGCGAGGATTACGCCGGGTACTACCAGCGGCACGCCGATGCCGACTCCCCGGCGATGCGAGGGGCGGACCCGGCGATCGTGCTGGTGCCCGGGGTGGGGATGTTCTCCTTCGGAAAGGACAAGCAGACTGCCCGCGTGGCCGGGGAGTTCTACGTCAACGCCATCAACGTGATGCGCGGCGCCGAGGCGGTCTCCACCTACGCCCCGATCGATGAATCCGAGAAGTTCCGCATCGAGTACTGGGCGCTGGAGGAAGCCAAGCTTCAGCGCATGCCCAAGCCCAAATCGCTCGCCACCCGCGTCGGTCTGGTCACCGGAGGCGCCTCGGGCATCGGCAAGGCGATCGCCCAGCGACTCGTGGCCGAGGGTGCCTGCGTCGTCATCGCCGACCGCGACGCCGAAGCAGCACAGGATCTGGCGACCGAACTCGGTGGCCCGGACGTGGCCGTGGCGGTAGCCGCCGACGTCACCGACGAGGACGCCGTGGCCGATCTGATCGGCCAGGCAGCCCTGGCCTTCGGGGGCGTGGACCTGGTGGTCAACAACGCCGGGCTGTCCATCTCCAAGCCGCTGCTGGAGACCACTGCGGCGGACTGGGACACCCAGCACGACGTGATGGCCCGGGGGTCCTTCCTCGTCTCCCGTGAGGCGGCCCGGGCGATGGTCGCCCAGGGGATCGGTGGGGACATCATCTACATCGCCTCCAAGAACGCGGTGTTCGCCGGTCCGAACAACATCGCCTACTCCGCCACCAAGGCCGATCAAGCCCACCAGGTACGCCTGCTCGCGGCCGAACTGGGCGAGCACGGGATCCGCGTCAACGGCATCAATCCCGACGGCGTGGTTCGCGGCAGCGGCATCTTCGCCGGCGGCTGGGGTGCCCAGCGCGCGGCGGTGTACGGGGTCCCCGAGTCCGAACTCGGCGCCTACTACGCCCAGCGCACCCTGCTGAAGCGCGAGGTGCTGCCGGAGCATGTGGCCGCGGCGGTCGCTGCCCTCACCGGCGCCGACCTGTCCCAGACCACCGGCCTGCACATCCCGGTCGATTCCGGGGTGGCTGCGGCGTTCCTGCGCTGAACCACGCCCGGGGGTAGCGATGAGCAGTACGCCGGCAGTACCGGCATTCGCGGCGGTCGACCTGGGGGCATCCTCGGGGCGGGTGATCCGGGCCGAGATCACCGGCCCCTCCGATCGCCCACAGGTCGAGATGCGCCAGGTGGCGCGCTTCCCCAACGAGGCACGCTATGACGCCTCCGGCGTGCTGCGCTGGGACCTGGAGGGACTGTACGAGCAGATCCTGTCGGGCCTGCGGGCCGCGGGCGACGATGGCCCACTGCTCGGTATCGGGATCGACTCCTGGGCGGTGGACTACGGATTGATCGACGACGACGGTGCCCTGCTGGCACCGCCAGTCGCCTATCGCGATGCTCGGGGCGGGCAGGCCGTGTCGGAGGTGCACGCGCTGGCCGGCCCGGGCGAGTTGTACGCGATCTCCGGGATCGCCCATCAGCCGTTCAACACGATCTTCCAGCTCGCCGCGGAGAGGCGCACGGGACTGCTCGCCGCACCTGCGTCGTCGTCCACCCCGGCCCGGGCCCTGCTGTTGCCGGACCTGCTCGGCTACCGGCTCACCGGAGTGCAGGCCAGCGAGACGACGAACGCCTCCACCACCGGGTTGTTGGACCAGGACGGGCCGGCTTGGTCGGCTGATCTGCTCGGTCGACTGGGCCTGCCGACCGATCTGTTCCCGCCCCTGGTCGAACCCGGCCACGTGCTCGGGCCGTTGACCGAGCAGGCCCAGCAGGCGACCGGGCTGGGCCCGGTGCCGGTGATCGCGGTGGGATCCCACGACACCGCCTCGGCGGTGGCCGGCATCCCGGCCACCAGTTCCGACTTCGCCTACATCTCCTGCGGCACGTGGTCTCTGGTCGGGGTGGAGGTGGGCCGGCCGGTGCTCACCGAGAGTGCCCGGGAGGCCAATTTCACCAACGAACTCGGGTTGGACGGCCGGGTGCGCTTCCTACGTAACGTGATGGGACTGTGGCTGCTGCAGGAGAGTCAGCGGATCTGGGCCGAGGCGGGTGAGGATGCGGAGTTGGCCTCCCTGCTCGACGCCGCCGCCCGCGCCGAGCCGCTCCGCACCCTGATCGACGCCGACGATCCGGCGTTCCTGCCCCCGGGCGACATGCCCGAACGGATCCGCACTCACGCCGTCGAGCGGGGCGAACCGGATCCGGTCAGCCCGGCGCAGATCACCCGTACGGTGCTGGACTCGCTGGCCCTGGCCTATCGCCGCAGTGTGCGCGCGGCGGTCGAGTTGACCTCCCGTCCGGTGCGCCGGGTGCACCTGGTGGGTGGTGGTTCACGGAACGCGTTGCTGTGCCAGTTGGCTGCCGACGCGACCGGGCTGCCGGTGGTGGCCGGCCCGGCCGAGTCCACCGCCCTGGGGAACGTGGTGGCACAGGCCCGCGCCGTGGGGGTGCTCGAGGGGACTCTGGAGGACCTGCGCAGCGTGATTGCCGCGAGCGTGTCCACCGCGACCTACACCCCGGCACCGGGGGCGGCTGAGCGTTGGGGCCGGGCGGAGCAACGGCTGTCGCCCTCGACCAGGCGCCCCTGAGACACGCCCAACCCGCTGCCCGACCCACGCCAACCCACGAGCAAGGAGATCCGCGATGACCCGATACTGCTTCACCTCCCGCGTGCGCCCGGACCGATTGGATGAGTACCGCCGCGCTCATGCCGCCGTCTGGCCGGACATGCTCGAGGCGCTGCGAGACTCCGGGTGGCGCAACTACTCGCTCTACCTGTCGCAGGACGGTCTGCTGGTGGGTCACTTCGAGTCCGAGGATTATCCTGCCGCCCAGGAGGCGATGGCCGCCACCGAGGTGAACGGGCGCTGGCAGGCCGCGATGAGCGAGTTCTTCGTTGACTCCGGCAACCCCGATGAGGGCTTCGTTCTCCTCGAGGAGGTCTTCCACCTCGAGGACCA
The DNA here is from genome assembly GCF_049725185.1 of Pseudactinotalea sp. Z1748. Taxonomy (NCBI): domain Bacteria; kingdom Bacillati; phylum Actinomycetota; class Actinomycetes; order Micrococcales; family Cellulomonadaceae; genus Pseudactinotalea; species Pseudactinotalea sp. Z1748. The sequence goes on from NZ_JBMPQB010000002.1 coordinate 149,022, forward strand.
ACTCGCTGCCGCCGGCCTGAGCACCACGCCCACCGGCGACTGAACCGCCCACCACACCCACCACCCGCCCACCCGCGCACCCACACGCGCCACACCCACCACCCGCCCACCCGCGCACCCACACGCGCCACACCCACCACCCGCCCACCCCACACCCACCCGGGCGGCGGCGCTGACGTCGCGGCGAATGCCGCGAAGTCGCGGAACCTCTCCGGCGAACTCGATCCATATGCCGCGCAGTGGCCGGACCCTATGGGCGGATTCGATCCTTATGCCGCGCAGTGGCCGGACCCTATGGGCGGATTCGATCCTTATGCCGCGCAGTCGCCGCCGGATCGGTGGGCTGGTGGTGGGCCGGTGGGGTTGCGGCGGCGGCTTGAGGGGTGGCGATCTCGGGTCAGCGGGGTGGGGATGGGGATCGAATGTCCACAGCGGGCCGGCGGTTCATCGCCCGCCTGCGCACGACCGGCGAGGCTGCCAGTCATGGAACGCCTACGAGGGCCCGGACCGCCGTCCCTTCCGCGCGTCGTCCTCCGGTCCGAACTTGGGAAGGCGGACCTCGCCGACCTGCTCAGTGCCGGCACCATCGCCCGGGTGCGCCACGGTGCCTACATGGTGGTGGATCAGGAACTGACGCAACCGTGGGCGAAGCGGCAGCAGCACGCGCTGGCGCGCTGCATCGCGGTGGTCCGGGCTTCCGCCGAGCCACGCATCCTCAGTCACGAGAGCGCGGCGCTGCTGCATGGATGCCCGCTCTGGCGGACGCCCGAACGGGTCCATCTGATCCAGCCCACGCGTCACGGCGCGAGGCGAGCATCCGACGTGCTCCGGCACACGGTCGATCTGGAGCCTTCCGATGTCACCACGATCAATGGGTTGGCGGTCACCACCCTGCAGCGCACCGTGCTCGACTGTGCCAGGACCCTGCACGCACGCGACGCGCTGGTGGTCGCTGACAGTGCGCTGCGGCTCCTTGCGAAGCCGGATCGCTGGCGGCGTGCGGAATCGCAGGAGCGGATGGAGAGGATCCGTGTGGAGTTGTGCGAGCGCCTCGAATCAGGCCGCGCGCGCCGTGGCCGGGTCCGGGCCAGGGCGGTGCTGTCGGCTGCCAACGGCTTCGCGGAGTCCCCGGGTGAATCGGTCCTGCGCTGGATCGCGGTCTCCCGGGGTATCGGTCGGCCGATCGCTCAGTTCCGGGTCCAGACTGATCGCGGCACCTACTTCAGCGATCTGGCTTGGCGCTTCAGCCGAACGTCCGGCAGCGGTATGAAGCGCTGGGTCGTTCATGCCGAGTTCGACGGGAGGATCAAGTATCACGCTGAAACGCCCGACGGTGGTGCCGGGGCTGTAGTCGAGGAGAAACTTCGAGAGGACGCCATCCGGGAGGCCGGAGGGGTGGTGTTGAGGTTCGTCTCCGAGGATCTGCGTCGCCCGGACGCGACCGCTGAGCGCCTGGTCCGCGCGATGCCCGCGCGACTGATGCGTAGCGCTCCCGCCGTACCGGGCCTGTACCTGCCCGAGTGATCGCCAGGGTGGCGTTGAGGTCGCGGCACGTGGATTGAGTGAGCGGAATCGTCTGGGAGGGCTCAGTCCATAATCCGCGTAGTCAGCATGGTTCCAGGGGCCGGAAAGCGCTTGCCGGATCTGGTCTCGTCAGGCATGATGGGCCTACCGGTTGCGCCGTGCTGCGCGCGGACCCAGCGCAGATCCACCAGGGTGATCCTGTGGCACCCTGATCTGGCCTCAGGGCCCCAGTCCCAACCCCAAGGAGGAACGCGTGAGTAAAGTGGCACTGGTCACCGGTGGTAACCGGGGCATCGGGCAGGGGATCACCCGGGCCCTGCTGGCCGAGGGTTACGCCGTGGCCATCCTGGCCACCCGCGAGGAGCCGGCGGACCTGATGGCCGAACTGCGCGAGTTGGGACAGGTGTCCTACACCCGTGGCTCGGTAGCGGACCTGGCGGACCACCGCCGCTACGTCGATGACGCGCTGGAGCGCTGGGGCCGCATCGACCTGCTGGTCAACAACGCCGGGGTGGCTCCCCAGGTGCGCGACGACATCGTGGTGGCCACACCGGAGAGTTACGACCGGGTGATGGACATCAACCTGCGTGGTCCCTACTTCCTGACCCAGATGGTCGCGGCCGAGATGATCGAGCGCCGCGAGGGTGAACCGGGCGACCAGGTGCACGGCACCATCATCAACGTCTCCTCCACCTCCGCGGTGACGGTCTCGACCAACCGCGGCGAGTACTGCATCTCCAAGGCAGGCATGGCGATGGCCACCCAACTCTGGGCCGCCCGCCTGGCTCCGGAGGGGATCATGGTCTACGAGGTGCGTCCCGGCGTGATCGCCACCGACATGACCGCCGGTGTGAAGGAGAAGTACGACGCGCAGTTCGCCGGCGGGCTGGCCCCCATTCCCAGGTGGGGTACCCCAGCCGACGTTGCCGGCGCCGTCGTCCAACTCGCTGCCGCCCGCATGCCCTACTCCACCGGCGACATCATCAACGTCGACGGCGGCATGCACATCCCCCGGCTCTGAACCGGTAGCGGAACCGTCCGCCGAACCCCGCGCCCACCCCACAAGCCCGCGCCGATACGTCACCGCGACCCCGGCGCCGACCCTGACAAGGAACCTCATGCCCATCGCCGATGCCGACTCCGCGCCCACCCTGACGATCGCCGGCCAGCAGGTTCCGGTGGTCAGCACCAACACGGTGGTGGTGGGCACCGGCTCGGCCGGTTTCGCTGCCGCCGACCGGCTCTGGGAGTTCGGCCAGGACGACGTCATCATGGTGACCGACAAGGTCGGCGCCGGGGCCAGTCGCAACGCGGGCTCGGACAAGCAGACCTATTACAAACTCTCACTCTCCGGAGAAGAGGCCGACTCGGTGCACGAGATGGCCCGGACGCTGTTCGCCGGCGGGGCGATGGACGGCGACAACGCCCTGGCCGAGGCCGCACTGTCCGCCCGGGCGTTCCTGCGCCTGTGCGATCTGGGTGTGCCGTTCCCACAGAGCCGGTCCGGGGAGTTCGTGGGCTACAAGACCGACCACGACCCGCGCCGCCGAGGGACGTCGGTGGGGCCCTACACCTCCCGGTCCATGGTGGAGCAACTCGAGAAGAAGGTCGCCCGCAACGGCACCGACATCTACGACAACTGCCGTGTGGTCGACCTGATCGTCGATAAGACCACGGACATGGGCCCCCGGATCGCCGGCCTGTTGTTGCTGCGCACCGACGTCCCGCACGACGGCCAGCGCAGTCCCTACCTGCTGATCCGGTGCACCAACATCGTCTACGCCACCGGCGGCCCGGCCGGGATCTACGCAACCAGGGTCTTCCCCAACGGCCAGTGGGGCGCCTCCGGTGCCGCCTACCGCGGTGGGGTGCGCGGCAAGGGTGTGACCGAATGGCAGTTCGGCCTGGCCTCGATCAAGCCGCGCTGGAACGTCTCGGGAACCTACATGCAGGTGGTGCCCCGGTTCGTCTCCACCGATGCCGAGGGCAACGACGAGCGCGAGTTCCTCACCGAGACCATCCCCGACTACGGCCGGCTGATCTCGTTGGTGTTCCTCAAGGGCTACCAGTGGCCCTTCGACGTGCGTAAGGCCACCGAGGGTTCCTCCCTGATCGACCTGCTGGTCTACCGCGAGACCGTGCTGCGCGGGCGCCGGGTGTTCCTGGACTTCCGCTCCAACCCGGTGCGCGAGACGTTCGAACACAGCGAGCTGGACCCCGAGCCGTTCGAGTACCTGGAGAAGGCCGGGGTGCTGTTCGGCACGCCGATCGAGCGGCTGCGCAAGATGAACGAGCCTGCCTACCAGTTCTACCTGGACAAGAACCCGTACGTGGACCTCGAGAAGGAGATGCTCGAGGTGGACGTGTGCGCCCAGCACAACAACGGCGGGATCAGCGTGGACCGCTGGTGGCAGTCCAATGTGTCGGGCTTCTTCCCGGTGGGGGAAGCCGGCGGTGCCCACGGGGTGTACCGTCCCGGGGGTTCCGCACTGAACTCCGGGCAGGTCGGGGCCACCCGGGCGGCCCAGTTCATCGCCGCCCGGCGCACCCAGGACCCGGTGGCCGAGCCGACCTTTTCCGCTGCCGCCGAGGCCGTCCTGACCGACGCCATGGATCTCGTCGCCGCTGCCGCCGAGCGCGCCCGCTCGGGTCTGACCGACAACACCGGGACGATGCTCACCGCGGTGCAGGAGTTGATGAGCGCCAAGGCCGGGCCGGTACGCTCGGCCGAGTCGATCGACGAGGCACTGCAGCAGGTGCACCAGTGGCTGAGTGAGTACGGTGAGACGATCAGTGCCGATTCCACCTCACGCCGGTCGGTGAACCGCACCTTCCTGGTCCGCGACATCCTCACCACCGCCTATGTGTACCTGTCGGCGATGGCCGATTACGTGGGCAAGGGTGGACGCTCACGCGGCTCGGTCCTGTACACCGACCCGGGCGGCCACCTGCCCAAGGTCGGCTACGGCCCGAACGCGGATGCGGAACTGGGCCTGCCCGAGCTCTTCCGCTTCAGCCTGGATGAGGGTGCGCTGGCCGATCAGGTCCAGGAGGTCGCCTGGCTCGCCCCCGAGGGCGCACCGGCTCCCGTGGGCCACGACGGCCTGGATCGGCCCGAGGACGACGGCGGGGGAGACTGGGCGCAGATCGTCCAGCGGGAGGAGACCGACCCCGCCGGACGGCCGTTGTTCCGTTGGCGCCCGGTGCGGCCGATCCCGGCCGACGACGACTTCTTCGAGAACGTCTGGCGCGAGTTCCGCGAGCACGGCAACATCTACTGACCACCCGGAGGTCGATGCGGCACGGGACCGGCCGTTCGCGCGTGAGACCGGAGCCTTCCGGGACCGGTCTCAGCGCACCCGGTCCCAGCGATGGGTTGCGGCCGGGGCCGGGTGGGGCTCTCGGTTGCGGCCGAGTGGGGTCAGGCCAGGGACCACATGGACAGACCGGCGGTGGTCACCACCAGGAGCCGACCCGCGTAGGTTCGCTCAGTACGCACCAGTGCCTCCGGGCCCTCAACGCCGGTGACCTCGAAGAGCAACTCCCCGCTTCGCACATCAACCCCGCTCAGGACCTGCCGCCCGGAGGCGGAGTCGAGGGAGAGCAGCGTGCTGCCGTCGCTGAGTGAGCGCCACGCCACCAGCGGCAGCCGTTCGCTCCAGATCTGCGCCCCGGTGCGTTCATCGAGCGCGGAGGTTCTTGGGCCCTCCTGCACCAGGACCAGGCCGCCCACCCGCGCCAGGACCGCCGTCATCCCGGAGGTGGATCGGCTCCAGTAGACGTGGTCGGGGCGGCGGTGGGAGAGGGCCTGCAGTTCCCCGTGCGCCAGGTGCAGGGAGACATCGGACATCAGGTCCTCGTCCACGACCAGGTAGTGACCCCACTGGCTGCGTGCCTCGCTGAGTTCCCCCTCGGCATTGAGGTAGCGGAACTCGCTCCCGTCCTCGGCCACCAGCAGCCATGGGTTCGCGGCGTCGGAGGGCGGGCGGCCCACCCAGAGGTCACCGATCTCCTCGGCCACCTGCCCGTCGGCCGCGTCGCGAACGGCGAACGACGGAACCGAGGGCCCCCCTAGCCCCATCCCGACCATGACGTAGTCCCCGGTGGTGCCCAGCAGGGTCAGCAGCGCGGGAACGTACCAGGCGCCGGCGAAGCCGAGGTCGGCCGACCAGCGTTGGGTGCCACTGGAATCCTCCCGGCCCAGGAACGTGCGCTCACCCTCCTGGCGCAGGCTGAGCACACCGCCATCGACATCCACCGCGGCGAGAATGCCCGGCCGGTGCTCCCGCATCGTCTCCCCGGCCATCGCATCGATCCGGATCAACTCGGCCTGCGCGGCCTCGCCACTGACGCACAACACATCGCCGTCGGGTTCGCCCTGGTGGCAGCGCAGGTACCGGCCCTCGGCCCGCCAGAGTTCGGTCCCATCGGCCACCGCGAAGGCGTGCACTCGGGAGCGGTTGGCCAGGATCGCCGCCTCCGGGCCCAGCCACACGTCGTGCGGGTCGCTGATGTCGACCTGCAGCGGCGTGAACCACTGCTCCGCAGGGGCGGCGATGTGCTCGACGATCCCGGTCCGCCAGGGTGGCGGCGGACGTTCGGCGAGCGCGACACCGGCCAGCACCAGGACGACGGCGACCGCCACCCATGGCAGGGGGCCGGGGAGGGTTCTCGAAGCGCCCGGGGTGCCGAGCCCCGACTCTCGCGGACCGAGCGGCGCCGAGGCGACGACCTCGAGGTCGAACTCCTCCGCTCGGGCGCGCATCAGGTACTCTCCAGGGACCACACCGACAGGTCGAAGGCGGTGAAGACCGCCAGGTGCGACTCATTGACGTCATAACTGAAATGACGGGATTCGGCGAGCGGTATCTCCCAGGTGACCGCACCGGTGCGCGTGTCGAACCCGGTCAGGACCGAGACGTCCTCGCCGGTCACGTGGGCCAACGTGGTGTCGGCACCCAGGCACGGGCACCGGGGCATCTGCCCGGGGCGGGTCCACCGCAGAGTGCCCTCCTCGGCGTCCAGGCCGTACCAGGAGCCGCCGGACCAGCCCACCATCGTCCCGGCCAGGCGGGCGTGGGCGATCGCCCCGGACTCTTCGGTGCTGAAGGACCAGGTCTGCTCGCCGGTGGCGGCCGATAGCGCCCGTAGGTCGCCGGTGCTGTCGGAGAAGACCAGGTCCGAACCGGGGTCATCATCCACACGGAGCAACCCCGACTCCGCACTGACCGTGGTGGGGCGGCCGGACCGGTCGTAAAGCGTGACCTCGTTTTCCCGGCGTACCAACCATTCGCCGTCGTGACTCACACTCACGGCCTCAGTCTCCTCGTGCGGGGTCCCGTCCGCGAGATCCAGCGCCAGGTCGAGTCCGGCGCCATCGGCCACACGCGGGGCCTGGATCAGCACCAGATCATCGAGCACGGCCATGGAGACCGCGCCGAGGTCGGCTTCGGGTGCGCCGGGCACGCGGTGGGTCCAACGATGTTCCCCGGAATCGCCCGAACGCATCACGCTGATCGCCTCGGTATCGGAGTACAGGGTGATGTGTCCGCGGTCGTGGGGGAGCGCGGCCTCGAGCCCGGGTTGCACGGTGCGGCCGGTCTCGCCGGAGGCCATCGTCATCTCGATCAACTCCGAGCGGGCCCCCTGCCGGCTCACGCACGCGATGTCGTCCTCCTCCCTTCCGCACTGCATCTGTGGGGCCCGCACCTCCCAGACGACGTCGCCGCCGCGCAGGTCCACCGAGCGGACGAGGGTGGGACTGGCCGCGACCACCCGGTTCTCACCGAGCCAGACGTGCCCGTCCGAGGACCCACCGGCCTGGATCGGCAGGTGCCACTGCAGTTGCGGCTCGGATTCGAGAGAGGCGACGAGGCCGCGCTCATCCGGTTCGGCGGTTGGGGCCAGCACGACGCCGATGGCGACGAGCACGAGCCCGAGCAGGAAGAAGCCGACGGCGGACCGGGCCGGGCGGGCAGGCTGCGGCGGTGACGTGGCGGCCGGAGGAGGAGCTTCGACATCGAATTCCTCATCCGGGCGGGTCATGAGGCGATTGTGTCAAATCGTCCGACGGCGCATGCCGGGCCGCCCATGGGAGGCCCGGGCCGGATCCGGATGGTGGCACGGGCCGGTCGGCTGCGGAGGGCGGGCTACGTCGTCGTCCGCGTCCGTCGTCGGCCCTTACAGGTGCGGTGCCACCAGTTGCGTGTAGCGCTGGGCCATGGTGGCCACGGTCCGCGCGCCCGGGGCGGCCCAGATGTCGGCGTTGAAGATCTCCACTTCCACGTCCCCGGTGTAGCCGGCCTCGGAGACCCACGAGGTGATGGTGGGGAAGTCGACGTACCCATCGCCCATGAAGCCGCGGGACAGTAGCGTGTCCGCAGCCAGTGGCAGGATCCAGTCGCACACCTGGTAGGAGGCGATCCTGCCGGCGGCGCCGGCGCGGTTGATCTGCTCGCGCAGGTCCGGATCCCACCACACGTGGTAGGTGTCCACCACCACCCCGACGGTCTCGGCAGGGAACGGCTCGGCCATGTCCAGGCACTGCTTCAGGGTGGACAGCACCGCCCGGTCCGCAGCGAAGATCGGGTGCAGGGGTTCCAGCACCAGGCGCACGTCGTGCTCGGCGGCGAAGGGCGCCAGTTCGGCGATCCGCTCAGCCACCCGCGTGCGGGCGGCGACGATGTCCTTGTCCCCGTCCGGGCGTGCCGGCCGGCCCGGTTCGGTGGCGGCGTCCAGGCCGCCGACCACCATGACCAACTCCCGGGTGCCCAGGGTCGCGGCCTCCTCGATCGCGGCGCGGTTGTCCTGCACGGCCGCGGCGATTCCCTCGGGCTCGGCGGTGCTGAGGAACCCGCCCCGGCACAGTGATGACACCCGGAGGCCGGCCTCCTTCACGATCCGGGCCGATTCGGTGAGTCCGGTCTCGGCGACCCGGTCCCGCCACAGCCCGACCGCGCCCAGGCCGGCCTCGGCGGCCACCTGCACGGCCTCGGGCAACGTCAGCGTCTTCGTGGTGGCGGTGTTCAGGGACAACCGGGACAGATCAGCCATTGTTCCTCCATCGCCACGCTCGCTGCGGGCTTGCCTGGTAGGCGGTGCTGGGCCGGGCGTGGACACCCCGGCGGGGCGCATCAGAGTTCGATCGGGGAGAGTTCCACTCGCTTGCCCTGCGTGCTGGAGGCCAAGCCGGCCTCGGCCAGTTGGACGCCGCGAGCGGCCGAGAGCAGGTCGTAGCGGTGCTCACGCCCGGCCAGCACGTCGCGCAGGAACTCCTCCCACTGCACCTTGAAGCCGTTGTCGAGGTCGGCGTTGTCGGGCACATCCAGCCATTGGTCACGGAAGGACTCGGTGACCGGCAGGTCCGGGTTCCACACCGGCTTGGGGGTGTGGGCGCGCTGCTGGGCCACACACTTGCGCAGGCCCGCTACGGCCGAGCCGTGGGTGCCGTCCACCTGGAACTCGACCAACTCGTCCCGGTAGACCCGCACCGCCCAGGAGGAGTTGATCTGGGCAAGGATCGGGTCACCGTCGGGGGAGGTGACCTCGAAGATCCCGTAGGCGGCGTCGTCGGCGGTGGCGTCGTAGGCCTGCCCCTGCTCGTCCCAGCGGGTGGGGATGTGCGTGACGGTCTTGGCGGTGACGGCGTCCACGGTGCCCAGGATGCCCTCGAGCACGTAGTTCCAGTGGCAGAACATGTCGGTGGTGATGCCGCCGCCGTCCTCGGTGCGGTAGTTCCAGGAGGGTCGCTGGGCGGCCTGGTGGTCACCCTCGAAGACCCAGTACCCGAACTCGCCGCGCATGGACAGGATCCGGCCGAAGAAGCCCTCCTGCACCAGCCGGCGCAACTTCACCAGGCCGGGCAGGTACAACTTGTCGTGCACGACGCCGGCGGTCACCCCGGCGGCATTGCGCACCCGGGCGAGTTCGATCGCCTCCTCGAGGGTCTCGGCGGTGGGCTTCTCGGTGAAGATGTGCTTGCCGGCCTTCATCGCCGCGGTCAGCGCGGCGTAGCGGCGGGAGGTGACCTGGGAGTCGAAGTAGATGTCGATGCCGGGGTCGGCGATCACCGCGTCGACGTCGGTGGTGTAGTGCTGCACGTCGTGCTCACGGGCGATCTCGGCCAGGGCGTGCTCGCGCCGGCCCACCAGGATCGGCTCCACCTGGACCTTGGTGCCATCGTCCAGCACCACCCCGCCGGCGTCCCGGATCGGCAGGATCGAGCGCAGTAGGTGCTGGCGGTATCCCATCCGTCCGGTGATGCCGTTCATGGCGATACGCAGGGTGGTGGTGCTCATTGGTGCCTCCCGGTCGGTGCGCAGTACCACATTCGGAATGCGCTTTCCGCAGAGCGTACGCGGGCGGGGTCAACCTCGTCAAGGCACCGATCGGGTTGCCCGGGTGCTCAGGTCTCAGGTGCGCAGCGGGGTGGAGTCCCGCAGCACCACGGTGCCACGCACGCGCACCACGCGGATGCCGTCCTGTCCGGTCTGCGTGGTCACCTCGGTATCGCCCTCACGGTCGGCATCCGCGTGGTGCCCGGCATCGCTCAGGGGGAGGCCGAGGGCGAGCTGGGTGGCCAGCACTCCGGCCTTGTGCAACGGCACCCGCACGGTACTCAATGAGGGCGTCACGTCGCGCAACGTGGCGATGTCATCGAAACCCGCTACGCCTACATCAGCGCCTACTCGAACGCCGGCATCGCGGGCCGCGGCCATCGCCCCCACCGCCATCACGTCGTTGACGGCGAACACCGCATCCACCTCGGGGCTGCGCAGGTCGACCCGCTCGATGAGTTCGGTCATCGCTGCGTACCCACCATCGCGGGTGAAGGCCGAGGTGACCACATGCTGGGGTACCCCGGGGCCCGCCCCGGCCGCGTCCCGGTCCCTACCGGCCAGACCGGAGGTGAACCCCTGCAGTCGTTCCCGGGCGGTCAGATGTCCGGGCGGGCCGGCCAGCACCGCGAAGGAGCGGTAGCCCCGGCCCACCAGTGCCGCAGCCAGATCCGCGGCTCCGCTGACATTGTCGATCGCGACTGTGTCCGCCTCGAGCACCGGTTGGCTGACCATGGCTACCGCGCCCCCGCCGGCCCGGTAGGCGGCCAGCGCCGCCCCCAGTCGCGCGTGCATCAGATCATCATCGTGCCGGCCCCCGGCAATCACGATCGCCCGGGCGCGTTGGCGGTGCAGTACCCCGACCAGGGCGAGTTCGCGTTCGGGGTCGTGCTGGGTGTTGCCGAGGGTGACCATCAGGTCCGACCGCTCCGCCGCGGCGCCGACACCGGAGGCGATCGCGGAGAAGTAGGGGTCGGCGATGTCGTGCACGATCAGACCGAGCGCGGTGGTGCGGCCCCGGGCCATCGCCTGGGCATTGGCGTCGGGCAGATAGTTCAGTTCTGCGGCGGCGGCCAGCACCCGCGCGCGCAGTTCCGGACGAACCGTGCGCGTCGCGCTGCCATTGATCGCCCTGGAGGCAGTGGCGAGGGAGACGTCGGCAGCGCGAGCGACGTCCGCAAGGGTGACGGAACCGGCCATGGAGCACAGGGTAAGCGCTTGCACGCCTGGGCGGGAGACTTGCCGTCATTTCGCGGTTGCGAGTTTCGCCCGGGCGGACGCCCCGAGCATCGGCACAGGTGCCCCTTGCCTCGGTGCAGCGGGCTCCCGGAAACCCGACACATGCTCCGGGGCCGGGCGCTACCGTAGGGCCAACATGCCGGCCCATGCCCACTGCCACCCGTCTCGGTGGTGGCCGCCGGACGACTCGTGTCCATCGGGGGTGCCGGGAGCGCGCGTGGCTAGTGGACGCAGAACTGGAGGGGACGTGGTCACGATCCGGGACGTGGCCCGCCGGGCCGGGGTCTCCATCGCGACGGTGTCACGCTCGCTGAACAACCAGGACCGGGTGAGCGGCGCCACCCGCGAGCGGGTCCTGGCTGCGGCAGCAGCGCTGGACTATCGGCCCTCGCAGGCGGCCCGAGGACTGGTCACCGGCCGGCTCGGCACCGTCGGAGTGGTGCTACCCGATGTCACCAACGGCTTCTTCACCCCGATCCTGGCCGGTATCGAGCAGTACGCCCAGGAGCGCGGGCTGGGCGTGCTGCTGGCGGACTCGCGCGAGGATGCCAACGCCGAGCGGGAGCTGGTGCGTCGGATGAGTCAACTGGTGGACGGGGTGGTGCTGGTGGCTTCCCGGCTGCCCGACGACGAGATCCTGGAGTTCGTCCAGACCCGGCCCACGGTGCTGGCCGGCCGGGTGGTGGCGGGCGTGGACGCGATCGCGGTGGACTCCGGGGTGGGCACCGACCAGATCCTGACCCACCTGGCCGGGTTGGGTCACCGGGACGTGCTGTACCTACACGGCCCGCGTCAGTCCTGGGCGGGCGAGCGCCGGGTGGCTGCGGTGCGCCAGGCGGCCGGGCGTCTGGGTGTGCGCTTACAGGAGAGCGAACCGATGGCCCCCAACTTCGCGGCGGGACGGGCCGCCACCGAGTACGTGCTGGCCCAGCAGGCCACGGCGGTGATCGCCTACGACGACCTGATCGCCTGGGGCCTGCTCACCGGTCTGGAGGACGCCGGAATCGCCGTTCCCGAGCAGCTCAGCGTGGCCGGCTGCGACGACGCCTTGCAGACCGGGATGTCCCGCCCTGCATTGACCACGGTCTCCGCAGACCTGGACCGGATCGGGACCACTGCGGCAGAACTGCTGTTCGACCGGATCGCCGATCCCGGCGCCCCGGTCCGGACCTCGGTGCTCGGCTCGGCGGCAGTGCTCCGTGCTTCCACGGGGCCGGTGCCGGTCTGACCTGACTGCGCCGGGCCGGACTGCGCCGGCCGTGCGACCTACCTGCTGTAGTGGCGCACGCACGAGGGCACCAGCGCCGGCACGGCGTCGCGGTAACGGGTGTAGCGCCTTCCGAACCTCTGGCTCAGGTAGGTCTCCTCCGGCTCGATCACCCAGCGTTGCAGTGCTCCCAGCACGGCGGGGAGCGCGAGCAGCGGCCACAGCGATCCGAGCCGCAGGCTCACGCCCAGGTAGATGAGGAGGTCAGCGGCGTATATCGGGTTGCGCACGTGCGCGTACGGCCCGGAGGTGACCAGTTCATCGACGCGTGCCCAGGGCACCACGGTGGTGTGATGGCGCCGCATCGTCCAGAAGGCCCAGAGCATCAGACCCAGGCCGGCTGCGGCCAGTAGCGCGCCGGCGAACCGCCCCCGACGGCTCGCTCGGGGCGGCCCGGTGCCCCCGCGCCGGGCCGGCAGCGGTCGGCGCCGGTGCATCAGCGCGGCCAGAGCCAGCGGCACCCCGAACAGCGCCGGCGGCAGCACCCGCACGTGTGCACCGGAGGTGTCCAGCCACCGCACCTCCTGTCGCTGCTCAGTCATCGCCGGTGTCCTCATCCACCCAGTCGAAGGTGCGAGTGACCGCCTTCTTCCAGTTCCGGTACAGACGCTCGCGCTCATCGGCGTCCAGAGTGGGGCTCCAGCGCCGTCCCTCGGCCCAGTTGTCGATCACGTCCTGCTCACCGGACCAGAAGCCCACCGCGATCCCGGCGGCGGAGGCCGCGCCCAGGGCGGTGGTCTCCGAAACCTGGGGCCGCACCACGTCCACACCCAGGATGTCGGCCTGGAACTGCATCAGCATCTCGTTGCCGACCATGCCGCCGTCCACCCGCAACTCGGTCAGTTCCACCCCGGAGTCGGCGTTCATCGCCTCCAGCACCTCGCGGGTCTGGTAGGCGGTGGACTCCAGCGTGGCCCGGGCCAGGTGGCCCTTGCCCACGTACCTGGTCAGGCCCACCAGGGCACCGCGGGCGTCGGGGCGCCAGTACGGGGCGAACAACCCGGAGAAGGCCGGAACGAAGTAGGCCCCGCCGTTGTCGGGGACGGTGGCTGCCAACTCCTCCACCTGGGCGGCGGTCTCGATCAACCCCAGGTTGTCGCGCAGCCACTGCACCAGGGATCCGGTCACCGCGATGGAACCCTCCAGTGCATACACCGGGGCGTTGTCACCGATGCGGTAGGCCACCGTGGTGAGCAGGCCGTTCTCGGAACTGATGGCCTCTTCCCCGGTGTTCAACAGCATGAAGTTGCCGGTACCGTAGGTGTTCTTGGCGTCGCCGGTCTCGAAGCACGCCTGCCCGAACGTGGCCGCCTGCTGGTCACCGAGGATCCCGGCGATCGGGACCCCTGGCACCCCGGAGTCGTCATCACCGGTGCCGTAGACCTCGGCGGAGGACCGGATCCGGGGCAGCATCGAGGTCGGGATGCCCATCTCCGCTGCGATGTCACCGTCCCACTCCAGGGTGTGCAGGTCCATCAGCAGCGTGCGTGAGGCGTTGGTGACGTCGGTGACGTGCAGCCCACCGGAGGCGCCACCGGTCATGTTCCAGAGCAGCCAGGCGTCGGTGTTGCCGAAGAGGAGATCACCGGCCTCCGCCCGGGCGCGGGTGCCGTCGACGTTGTCCAGGATCCACTTCACCTTCGGCCCGGAGAAGTACGTCGCCAACGGCAGACCGGTGGTCTCCCGGTACCGGCCCGGCCCCTGGGCTCCGCCGAGTTCGTTCACGATCCGCTGGGTACGCGTGTCCTGCCAGACGATGGCGTTGTGCACGGGTTCGCCGGTGTGCTTGTCCCAGACCACCACGGTCTCGCGCTGGTTGGTGATGCCCACCGCGGCGAGGTCGTTCGCGCGCAGGTCAGCTTCTGCCAGGGCCTGCGCGATGACCTCGCCGGTGTTGTGCAGGATCTCGTCCGGGTCGTGCTCCACCCAGCCGGCGCGAGGCAGGATCTGGTGGTGTTCGAGTTGGCCGCCGGCCACGATCCGGCCGCTGTGGTCGAAGACGATCGCACGGGTGCTGGTGGTGCCCTGATCGATCGCGAGGACGTGCTCCGCCATGAACCTACCTTTCACTCGAGAAGCCCACAGTACCGAGGCCCGGACCGCCGCGAACAGCATCACCGGTCGCGCCGGACGCTAGGGAACGGGCAGAGTAGGGGCGTGAGCGACTCCATGATCCAGATCCGTCCCGCGCTACCGGCCGACGTCCGGGCCATCAAGCGACTCGTGGAGCCCTACGCCCAGCGACGCATCCTGTTGGCCAAGGACCTGGTGGACTACTACGAGTCCGTGCAGGAGTTCTTCGTCGCGGAGACCGAGGATGCGCTGGTGGGCTGCGGAGCGCTGCACGTGATGTGGGAGGACCTCGGGGAGGTGCGCACTCTGGCGGTCGATGAGCAACTGCTCAAGACCGGCATCGGGCACACCCTGCTGGAGCGGTTGCTGGAGCGGGCCCGTGAACTGGGCCTGACGCGGGTCTTCTGCCTGACCTTCGAAGTGGACTTCTTCCGCGAGCACGGGTTCGAACCGGTGGCCGGGGCGGTGGTGGAGCCGGAGGTGTTCACCGAGATCCTGCGCTCTCGCGATGACGGTGTCGCTGAGTTCCTGGACCTGGCCCGGGTGAAACCGAACACCCTGGGCAACACCAGGATGTTGCGCCACCTGTGACCCCGGACCGGTCGGTGACGGAAGCGTGCGGCTGCCGCCGGAGCGTGCCGCCGGCGACATCGTGGAGCCGGACGCCGACGCTCACCGAGACCGCGGAGCGGGGCCCGACGACGGAGCGAGGTCCGACGACGACGCTGCACCCGTAGCGGCCGGTGCCTCAGGTGCTGCGGTGCTGGGGCAACGTGCTGAGAGCCCGGTGCAGGATCCCCACGCGCACCAGTGCCACCACCACCGCCACCTGGGCCACCAGGATGGCGCCCACGATCGCCCCGGCCAGGGCGGAGACGTCGATGAGGGCCCACACCACGACGCCCAGCACGGCCGCGGCACCGATCACCTTGATCATCGTGGCCAGGTTCTGGATGGTGCGGGTGAGCACCGTGATCGGTTGGCCCGAACCCGCTGCTCGACGCGAGTCCGAACTTCCGGGAGTGCCCGCACCGGACAGCAGGGCGAACAGTCCTCTGCCCACCAGGATCCCTGCGATCACACCCAGGACCTGGCCCTGGGCGATCATGCTCACCCCGGCGACGGCCGGCGGGTCCTGACCGTACGGGCCGGCCATGCTCAGCGCGGCCGCCCCCAGACCGGCCAGCGCCAGTGGAGCCGCCAGCACCGCCAGCAGGGCGCGCGTGTGGGCCTTGACCGCTCGGGCGATGACCACGTCGGCGGGCATCGGTTCCTCCGGCCCGGGTGGGTCCGGGGTCTGGCTGTTCACGGCTCCTGAGCCTAGCCGTTCGGTCCGGCGGATCCGGGACGGCCGTTCCCGCAGGTACGTTCCGCGGTGGCATCCGGCGCCATGACCGAGGTGCGCGTATCCGATGACTCGATGGCGTTCGGCATTGTCGCCCGGCTGACTGCGGGCCCGAATGCGCCGGGAAGGCGATAACCGCCGGGGCCCTGCTCGGCGAGTCCGTCCCGGACCAACCCGGCCAGGGCCCGCTCGAACTGGGTGGTTTCCGGCCACAGGGGCACCAGGTCGTGGACCGGTACCACCCCCTCAGTGGCCCGCAGGGCGGCCATGATCCGACCCCGCACCTGGCGGTCGGTGCCGGCCCATGCCTGCCGGCGACGTCGGTGGGCGTGGCGGTCCTGCGGTCGACCGGCTGCCAACCAGAGGCACCGGTCCCGCACCGGGCAGTCCCCGCAGCGCGGCGCCCGGGCGGTGCACACCAGCGCACCCAACTCCATCAGTGCGGCATTCCAGCGGGCGGACCTGTCCGCCTCGGCCGGGAGCAGGTCGGCCGCACGTCGGCGTTCGGCGTTGGTGAGGGTGGGTGCCGGCAGCGCGCCCGCACCGACCAGGCGCTCCAGAACCCTGCGCACGTTCGTGTCCAGCACCACCGCGCGGCGCCGGTGGGCGAAGGCGGCCACGGCCGCCGCGGTGTACTCACCCACGCCCGGCAACGATCGCAGTTCCGCCTCGGAGGCGGGGACCACGCCGTCGTGCTCCTCGGCGATGGCCCCGGCCGCCTGCTGCAGTCGCAGCGCCCGGCGCGGATAACCCAATCGGTCCCAGGCGCGCAGGACCGCCGCGCTCGGGGCGGCGGCCAGGTCGGCCGGGGTGGGCCAACGGTCCATCCACTCCACCCAGCGCGGCAGGACCCGGGCCACCGGGGTCTGTTGCAGCATGATCTCGCTGACCAGCACACCCCACGCGCTGACGTCCGGCCCACGCCAGGGCAGGTCGCGGCCGTGCTTGCTGAACCAGTCGAGCAGCACCTGATGCAACGGTGAGGGGCACATCTGCCCATCGTCCCATCGCTGCGGCTGTGTCACTATGCTCGCATGGCTAGATCCAGAGGTCGCGGCATGGGAGGACGCCGTACCAGCGGGCGGGCCTCGTCGAGCCGGTCCCGATCGACCAGGTCGCGTTCGGGGGCCTCCCGCCCCAGCAGGGGTCGGTCGAGGTCGTCCAGTTCGGGTCGATCGCGCACCTCGCCGCGGTCGAGTTCATCGGGTTCCTTCGGCGCCCGCAGGAGTAGCGGCGGGGGCCCGGGCGGCGCCGGCTCGCGTGGCCGCAGTGCCGCCAGGCGCAGTTCCAGCAGTGCGTCCTTCGGCCGGTCCGCGGCCCGGCGCAGGCGCTCCTACGGCCGTTCGCACGACCACCGCGGTTACGGACATCAGCATGGGTACCGACGCCGCCGCGGTGGCAGCATCCTCGGCGCGGTGGTCGGCGTGATCGTGGTGATCGTGGTGCTGGTCATCCTCTGGGCGATCCTGGTCTGAGCCCACGCCGCTGCGGCTCCGCCCGGGTGGTGACGGCCCGGCTTAGCATGATCGCCGATGGCCCGCAGCAGACGACCCGCATCCGGGACCGGCAGCGCGACGAAACGTCAGCGCGCCGGCCCCGGCTCGCGGCGTCCGACGTCCTCACGCACCGGTCCGAGTCAACGCCGTGGACCGGGACGGGCGAGCGGTCGCGGGCGCAACCCGAATCGTTGGCGGTTCTATGTATTACTTGCCGTGCTCGGGTTGATCGTGGCCGCCGTGGTGTGGTTCACGGTGGGCCGCGAGGCGTGGGCGTCCTTCATGGACGGCCGGAGCGAAGCCGCCCAGGAGCAACCCGTGGCCGACGGCGGCACGGGCGAGCGCGAGGACGAAGCCAGTGACGCCGGCGACGCCGGTGGTGCCGGCGACGACGGCGACGACGGCGAGACCGGCGGCACCGAAGCCGGTAGCGGACCGGCCCCCGCCAACAGCGACACCGAGGATCCGGACGAGGACGCCCTGGCCAACCCGGTCCAGTGCCGCAGCGATGCCATCAGCGTGGAACTGGACGTGGGTGGGTCGCGTCACCCGGCCGGGGATGCGTTACCGATCGCGGTGTCGGTGGCCAACACCGGTCCGGTGCCGTGCCTGGTGGACCTGGGTCACCACGCGATGCAGATCGACGTCACCTCCGGTGATGACGAGATCTGGACCACCGCCGAGTGTCCCCGCGGGGAGGGCACCCGGGACCTGCTGTTGGACATCGATGCCCGCGTGGGGCACACGGTGACCTGGAACGGGCAGCGGTGCGGCTCCGATGCCGCGGCGCAGGCAGGCACCTACCGGATCAGTGTGTCGGTGTCCGGCAGCGATGGCCCCGCGCGGACCGGGGCAGTCCTGGAACTGACCTGACCGGCCGCTCCGGCTGACCCGCGCCGGATGAGCCCGGGTCAGATGAGCCCGGGTCAGACGAATCGCTCCAGCAGGGAGGACTCGGCCTGGCGGGACAACCCCTCACGAACGCTCCGGGCCCGTTGCGACCCCACACCCTCGACCACCTCGAGGTCATCGATCGTGGCCGAGAGCATCCGCTGCAGCGATCCGAAGTGGCGAACCAGGGCCTCGATCACCGAGGGGGGCAACCGCGGCACGCGGGTCAGCATCCGGTGCCCGCGCGGGGCGATCGCCGAATCCAGCGACTCGCCCTTGCGCCCGCCCAGGCCGAGCACCCGCGAGATCTGAACCAGGTCGATCAACTCGGTGGAGTCCAGGCCGGTCAGGTCATCCAGCACATCGTCGAGACTGCGGGCACTGCGCTCGTCCAGGTAATCGCGCACCACAAGTTCCAGGTCCGGACCCACGCCGGAGATCAGTTCGTCGAACTGCAGTGCCAGCAGGCGCCCGTTGGTGCCGAGTTCCACCACGTAGTCGGAGATCTCCGCCGAGATCCGGCGGACCATCTCCAGCCGTTGCACCACCGCGGCCACGTCGCGGACGGTGACCAGGTCCTCGATCTCCAGGGCCGAGAGAGTCCCGGAGACCTCATCGAGCCGGGCCTTGTACCGCTCGAGCGTGGCCAGGGCCTGGTTCGCCCGGGACAGGATGACGTCGGAGTCCTCCAGGACGTAGCGTTGATCGCCCACGTACACGGCCACGATGTGCATCGACTGCGAGACCGAGATCACCGGGAACCCGGTCTGCTTGGCCGCGCGTTCGGCGGTGCGGTGCCGGGTTCCGGACTCGGTGGTCTCGATGGTGGAGTCGGGCAGCAACTGCACGGCCGCGCGCAGGATCCGTCCGGCGTGCTGGTCCACCACGATCGCGCCGTCCATCTTGGCCAGTTCGCGTAACCGGGTGGAGGAGAAGGGCACATCGAGTTCGAACCCACCCGAACACATCCCGGCGACCACGTCGTCGTAGCCGAAGACGATCAGGGCTCCGGTGCGTCCACGCAGCACCCGCTCCAACCCGTCCCGTAGTTCCGTGCCCGGGGCGACCGCGCGCAGGGTCTCGCGCATCAGCGCGGGCAGTGCCGTACCGGCCACGTAGCACCTCTCGCAGATCGGCTGATATCGACGGCGACGCCACGTTGTCGCACCGCCGTACCGCGGCTGGCGCGGTGCAGCACAGTCTAGAGGCTGACCACGGTCGCGATGGCGCCGGTGGTGCCGGTGCTCAGGGCGTGGACAGGGCGTTCAGCGCACCGGGCGCGGACGCGGGCGGGCCAACTCGATCGCCTCGGCAAGGTCAGGTGCCTGCAACACCTGCATCCCGGCCGGCCCTCGCACCGGTTCGGACCCCGGACGGGGGCGGGGCACGATCGCGGTGTGGAAGCCGAGTCGGTGCGCCTCGCCCAGGCGCCGCTCGGTGCCGGTCGCTGCGCGCAGTTCACCGGCCAGGCCCACCTCGCCCACGGCGATCATGCCGGCGGTGGTGGGCATCTCCTGCACGGCGCTGGAGACTGCCAGCGCGATGGCCAGGTCCGCGGCCGGCTCCACCGCGCGGGAGCCCCCCACGGTGGACACGTACACATCGGTGTTGGTGGTGACCAGCCCGCACCGTGCCTGCAGCACCGCCAGGGTCATCGCGAGCCGGGAGGAGTCCACGCCGGAGGTGGTCCGCCGGGCGTGCGGGTTGGGTGTGGGGGCGACCAGGGCCTGGATCTCGATCGGCATCGGGCGCCGCCCGTCCAGGGTCACGGTCACGCACGTACCCGGCACCGGCTGGCGGGCCCCGGAGAGGAACAACCCGCTGGGATCGGGCAAGGAGTGGATGCCGGACTCGGTCAGGGTGAAGCACCCGACCTCATCGGTGGGCCCGTACCGATTCTTCAGCGCCCGCACCATCCGCAGTTGGGCGTGCTTGTCTCCCTCGAACTGGCAGACCACGTCCACCAGATGCTCCAGCACGCGGGGTCCGGCGATCGAGCCGTCCTTGGTCACGTGTCCGACGAGGACCACCGGCACCGCGGCACGTTTGGCCACAGCGATCAGGGCGGAGGCCACCTCGCGAACCTGGGTCACCGAGCCGGCGCTGGACTCCACCTGGGCCGAGGAGATCGTCTGGACCGAGTCCACGATCACCAGGTCGGGGGTGGTCTTACCGATGTGGGCCAGCACCGAACCGAGGTCGGTCTCGGCGGCCAGCAGCAGTGACGGTTCCAGGGCGCCGATGCGTTCGGCGCGTAACCGCACCTGGCTGGCCGACTCCTCCCCGGTGATGTAGAGCACCGTGGCGCCCGCATGGGCGGTTCGGGCGGCGGTATCGAGGACCAGGGTGGACTTGCCCACACCGGGCTCCCCGGCCAGCAGCACCACCGCTCCGGGAACCAGCCCACCGCCGAGCACCCGGTCGAACTCACTGACGCCGGTCGAGCGGAACCGGGCACGTTGGGAGTCCACCTGCTCGATCGGCAGCGCTGGGGTGCGCACGCTGGCTGCCGCTTTGGTACGGGGGCCACCCTGTTCGGCCCCGGCCTCGATCACGGTGCCCCAGGCTTGGCACTCCCCGCATCGCCCGACCCACTTGCTGGTCGTCCAACCGCACTCGCTGCAACGGAAGGCGGCTCTTGTCGCAGGAGGCATGCCCGGAACTCTACCCATCGGCTCCGACACCCGGGCTCGCGCCCCGAGCCTGTGGGCCCGCCGATGGCGTCGGCGCAACCGCCGTATCGCCGGGTGCCCGACCCCGGCCCCAGGCGCACCGCCCGACGGCGGTGCTAGTGCGCCAGCCAGGCGGCGAAGGCGTCGAAGGAGTAGGGCCGGCCGAGGAAGTCGGCCACCAGATCCGCCGCGTCCCTGCTGCCGCCTGGCACCAGCACCGTCTCCCGGTACCGATGGGCGATCTCAGGGGCGAACATGTCCTCCCGCTCGAACGCCGAGAACAGGTCCTTGGCGATCACCAGCGACCACATGTAGGTGTAGTAACCGGAGGAGTACCCGTCCAGGTGCCCGAACGCCGCGGCCATGTGGGTCCCGGGGATGTAGGGGAACAACGAGTACTGCTCCTGCAGCTGCGCGGTCCGGGCGGTCAGGTCCTCCACCTGGTTGACGTGGAAGTCGTAGGACATCGCCGCGTAGAACATCTGCGTGCGCGCGTCGAAGCCCTTGCCGAAGTCATCGGCCCGGCGCATCCTGGCCACCAGGTCCGCTGGGATGGGATCACCCTCGGCGTTCACCGCGAAGGTGGCGAGCACCTCGGCATCCCAGGCCCATTCCTCGAGCATCTGACTGGGGGCCTCCACGAAGTCCCACTCGGTGGCCACCCCGGAGAATCGCACCCACTCACCGCGCCCGGCGAGGACGTGGTGCAGCAGGTGGCCGAACTCGTGGAAGAGGGTCACCACGTCGTCGTGCTCCATCAAACCGCGGGAGAAGTTGCAGGCGAGCACCCCCTCGGGCAGCTGCACCCCGGACACGCCCGGCACCAGATCGAACTGGGCGGCGTGCTTGAACTTTCCCTCCCGGGGGTGCAGGTCCAGGTAGATCCGGCCCAACGACTGCCAGGGTGTCTCTTCGCCCGGACGGCCTTGCTGCCCGCCCGCCGAGGCACCGTCGTCGGCACGTCCGGTGCCGCCGTCGTCGGGACTCCCGCCGGCAGCGTCCTGCCGCAGGTAGACGTCGTACACCGCCACGTCCTCGTGCCAGACCGGCACCTGGACCGGCCGGTAGACGAGACCGAACAAGCGGCCGGTGACCTCCAGCAGCCCCTGGCGTACGCGCGTGAAGTCGAAGTACGTGCGCACCTGCCCCGAGTCCACCCCGAAGCGTTCCTTGCGGACCAGTTCGGTGTAGTAGGTCAGGTCAGCCGCATCGATCGTGGTGGCCTCCGGCCGGTCCTGGCGCAACCGGTCCAGCAGCACTTCTCGGTCCCGTTCGCCGGACTCGGTGGCCGCAGCCGCGATGGAGTCGATGAACTCCTTGATCGCCGTGCCGGAGCCGATCATCTTCACCTCGGCGTCGTAGTCGGCCCAGTTGGCGTAGCCCACCAGGCGGGCGTACTCGGCGCGCAGGGCGAACATTTCCTGCAGCAGCCCATCGTTGACCGGCCAGCCCCGGTTCAGGAACTCGATCCGCAGTTCCCGCCGGGCGCCGGCGTCGTGGGCGAAGGTGGCGAACGGGATGATGTCGGGGTAGTCGGTGGTGACCTGCACCAGCCCGTCCGTTCCGGCGGGGTGGGTATCGAGCCAGTCCTGCGGCAGGCCGGCCAGGCGGTCGGGGCTGAGCCGGATGGAGCGCACGTCCTGGCGGATGTTCCTGCTGAGGTCCTGGCTGATCACCACCAGGCGCTCGGAGATCTCCCGCAGGCGCTGCCGGGTGGCTTCGTCCCGGTCCACGCCAGCCCGGCGGAAGTCCTGCAGCACCTTCGCGTGCAGCCGCGCAGCCAACTGGTCCAGGCCGGAGGGGTCGAGGCCCTCGAAGACGGCGAACAGGTCGGTGTCCAGTTCCAGTTCGGTGGTGAGGCGCTCCACGTCCTGCAGGGTGTCGTCCCCTTTGGTGCGGGCCCGTTCGGAGGTGTGCATCTCACTGAACACCGAGGCGATCGAGGCCAGGGTCGAGATGGTCCGTTCGACCTCGTTCCACCTGCGCATCACCTCGGTGGCATCGAGGCCGGAGGTGGCCTTGAGGTCACCGACCAGGCCTCGCGCGCGGGCCAGGTCGTGCGTGGCGCGGTCCTGCAGCCAGGAGGGCGCGTCGGCATCGGTGGGCAGGGTCAGGGAGTTCGACGTCGTCACACCGACCGAGCGTAGTTGCCCGGGAGGATGCCCCGATGGTGCTGCGCGGATCCGGCTGCGGCGCGCGGCAACGGGGTGGGTGCGCTGTTGGGGCGCACCTGCGCCGTGCGGGTGCGTACTCTGGCTGTCATGTCCGGCCGACACGTTGATTCTCCCGAACCCGCAGGCGGCGCAGGTGAGGCTGCGCACTCCGGCACCACCGGAGCGGGGACTGGCGGCACCACGGCCGGCGGTCGGGTGCAGAAGCCGGGCCGGGGCCGGGTGCTGTTGATCGTCGTGATCGTGGCCCTGGTCGTGGTGGCGGCGATCGTGACCGTGCTGCTGATCCAGAACCAGCGCCAGAGTCAGGCCGAGCCGGAGGTTCCGGACCCGGTCACCACCACCCTGCCGACGCCGACCCCGGCCGGGGACCCGATCGAGGTCAGCGAGGACAGCCAGCTGGTGCAGGCGTTGCCCACCACGGTGCTGGACCACGTCCTCACCGAACTGGCGGCCGATCAGGATGCCTTTGTCGAGCACGAGGCTCTGGAGGGCTGGTTCCTCACCTACAGTGCGCCCGGCTCGGACATCGAGGTACACGTGCTGCAGTGGGACAGCGCCGATGAGGCCGCCGCCCACGCTGAGGACGTGGCCTCCGGACCGGACGGACTGTCCGACGGCGAGGGCCGGCGCAGCGGGGACGTGGCGGTGCAGGGGGAGTCGGTGGGCCGCTACGAGATCGGGGTGCTCGCCGGGGAGCAGCAGCCCGCCGAGCCGTCCACGCCGGCCGACGACGACTCCGAACCGGTCGCCACGCCGGAACCGCTGGGGCCGGGAATGGCAGTGTGGAGCAACGGCACGGTGGTGTTCGTGGCCACGGGTGACGCGGGACGGCTGGCCCAGTTCTACGACAACTATCCCTTCTGATCACCTCCGGCGATCCGGGCGGTGGGACAGCATGAAGACGGAGGAACCATGAGTGGCAAGGTGGCCTTGATCGGCACCGGGGTGATGGGGCAGGCGGTGCTGCGTTCGGTGGTCGAGCACACCGGTGCCGAGCAGGTGCGCGTGCATGACGTGCGAACCGAGGCCGGCCGGAAGGTGGCGCAGGAACACAAGGTGATGTGGGCCGAAACGGTCGGAGCCGCCGGGGAAGGCGCAGAGGTCGTGATCGTGGCCGTCAAACCACACGACGTGTCCGGCGTGCTCGCCGAACTCGGCCCGGTGCTCACCGACAGCACGGTGGTGGTCAGCATCGCCGCCGGAGTGAGTACCGCAAGGATGGCCGAACACCTTCCCGAGGGCACCGTCACGGTGCGCGTGATGCCCAATACCCCGGCCCTGATCGGGCAGGGTGTCAGCGTCCTCAGCCCGGGCCCGCATGCCACCGAGGAGCACCTTGGGCTGGTGCGCGACCTGATGGCCGGCACCGGCTTCGTCACCAGCGTGGCCGAGAACTACCAGGATGTGGTCACCGCGATCAGCGGCTCCGGTCCGGCCTACGTGTTCTACCTGATCGATGCCCTGGCCGAGGCTGCGGTGCTGGGCGGGCTGAGCAGGGACCTGGCGCTGGAACTGGCCCGGCGCACGGTGGCCGGTGCCGGTGCGATGGCCGCGGAATCGGCGGACCACCCGGTGGTGCTCCGCGAGCGCGTCTCCTCGCCGGGTGGCACCACCATGGCCGCCCTGGCCGAACTCGACGACCGCGCGGTGCGGGCCGCGGTGGTGGCCGCAGCGCAGCGTGCGTGGGAGCGGGCCGGGGAACTGGGGCAGGGCTGATGACCGCCCGGGTGCAACTGCCCTGGAGTCCGGAGCTGCTGACCTACAACTTCGGCCCGGGCCATCCGATGGCGCCGGTTCGCACCCGGCTGGCATTCGCGCTGCTGGAGCACCTGGGCCTGCTGCAGAGCCCGCAGGTGCACCTGATCGAGGCGACTGCGGCCGACGACGCGATGCTGGGCACCGTGCACGAGCCCGGGTACATCCAGGCGGTGCGCCGGGGCGGTCGGGGCACACCGGATGAGCAGCGCGGCCTGGGCACCATGGACAACCCGCTGTTCGAGGCGATGCATGATTCCTCGGCCCTGATCGCCGGGGCCTCGGTGGCGGCAGCGCGCGCGGTGTGGACCGGGCAGGTGCCGCACGCGGTGAACATCGCCGGCGGGTTGCACCACGCCATGGCGGGGCGGGCCGGAGGCTTCTGCATCTACAACGATGTGGCGATCGCGATCCGCTGGCTCCTGGACCATGGCGCCGAGCGGGTGCTGTACGTCGACGTCGATGCCCATCACGGCGACGGGGTGGAGGCGGCGTTCTGGGATGAACCGCGCGTGGTGACCGTCTCGGTGCACCAGAACGGGGAGACGATCTTTCCCGGCACCGGCTTCGCCCAGGACATCGGTGGGCCGAACGCGCAGGGGCATGCCGTGAACGTGGCATTGCCACCAGGGGTCGATGACAAGCCGTGGTTGCGGGCCGTGGAGGCGGTACTGGTACCCGTGGCCAAGGAGTTCGGGCCCCAGGTGATCGTCAGTCAGCACGGGGCCGATGCCCACCGGCACGACCCGCTGACGCAGATGGACGTCTCCGTCGACGCCCAGGTTGCGGCCGCGCAGATGATCGCGCAGGTGGCTGCTGAGCACGCCCAGGACCGGTGGGTGGCCACCGGCGGTGGCGGATACGACGTGGCCGCCACGGTGCCGCGGGTGTGGGCCCGGGTGGTGGCTGCGGCGGCCGGGGTGGACATTCGCGCCGATACACCCACGCCGCAGGCCTGGCGGGACCTGGTCGCTGAACTGGGGCTGGGCCCCGCACCGGAGACGATGGGGGAGGGCATGGACACCGGCATCCGCTCCTGGGTGGATGGATACGACCCTGCCGACTCGGTGGACCGGGCCATCATGGCCACCCGCCGCAGCGCGTTCCCGTCACTGGGGCTGGACCCGCTGACCGCCTGGTGAACACCGGACGGAGTCGCAGGTAGCACGGGATCGGAGCAACCGGGATCTCGATCGTCACACCGTCCACTTCCTTCCCAGGCCGTTCTCCCATAGGATGCTGAACTGTCCGGCACCGCGACAACGATGACGGATGCCTCGATACCCGACCCCATGGCGGGCCCGAACCGGAAGGAACAGCCGATGGCAGATGCCCAGGCACCGAAGTTCCTGACGGTGGCCGAGGTCGCCGACATGGCTCGGGTCTCCCGGATGACCGTGTACCGGATGGTGCACTCCGGTGAGTTGCCGGCGGTCCGGGTGGGCAAGTCCTACCGGGTACCCCAGGCCGCGGTCGAGGAGATGCTGTCCGAGGGCCTGGACCGGCCCGGATCGGCATCGGCGTCCGGTCGCTGATCGAGCGCGTAGACTACCTCCGCAGTACCCACCGCCGCTGCGGCTGACGCAGGGGTGGTGCGCTTTGATCCTGTTTCTGTCTGTTCCAACTGTGTGAGGTCCCGTGGGCTCGGTAATCAAGAAGCGTCGCAAGCGGATGTCGAAGAAGAAGCACCGCAAACTGCTCCGCAAGACGCGCCACCAGCGCCGCAACAAGAAGTAGCCACCGACTGGGGGCCCGCCCCGGTGCGGTCCCTCAGCCCTGGCGGTGGCCCACGAGCCGGCGCAGCAGTGCCCTGCTCAGGGCGCGCAGACCGGTGGCCACGGCCCAGACGGCACCGGCCTGGCCCGCGGTGCGTAGCCCACTTCGCACGTTGCGGCGCCGCCGGCGGAAGTCCCGTACCGGCCAGCCGATATCGGCGGCGAACAGTCGCAGCCGTGGGTCGGGATTGATCGCGCACGGCTCACCCACGGTGCGCAGCATCGGGATGTCGTGGCTGGAGTCGCCGTAGGCGGCGCACTCGGCCAGGTCCAGCCCCTCTCGTTCGGCGATCTCGCGTACTGCGGCGGCCTTGTGCTGCCCGTGCATCATGTCCCCCACCAGTCGTCCGGTGTAGACCCCGTCCCGCTCCTCGGCCACCGTTCCCAGCACCCCGGTCAGGTTCAGCCGCCTGGCCACCAGTTCGCCCACCTCTCGGGGTGCGGCGGTGACGATCCAGACCTGGTCGCCCTGCGCCAGGTGATCGTTGAGCAGGTCCCGGGCGCCCGGGAAGATGCGGTGGGTCAGGACCTGTTCGTAGAGTTCTTCGGCCACCGCGAGCATCTCGGCCACCGAGTGCCCCTCGATGGTGGCCAGCGCGCGGGCCCGGACCCTGGCGATGTGCTTCTTGTTCTCCCCGAACAGGAAGTAGTAGAAGGCGTGCGCGGCGAAGAAGACGATGTCACGGCGCCGGAACATGCCCCGGCGATGCAGTTCTCTGGCCAGGTGGTAGGAGGACGCGCCCCGGACGATCGTGTTGTCGACGTCGAAGAACGCTGCGGACCCGGATCTCACGGGCCCACCCTAACCATGCCCGCCGCGTTCGGCACGAACCGGCCCGGAGCCGCGGAGATTTCCGGACCCTGCGGGGCGCGCCGACGCAGCCGGTCCCGGTGCGCGCCGGCCGGAAGGGTACCGGCGCGGGCCGGTATCGTGGATGCGTGGATGAGTCGACGGTGCGGGTCGAACTGGTGGTGCGGGAGCAGTGCCACCTGTGTGAGCAGGCGCGTCGGGTGGTGCGCTCGGTCTGTGAGCCGGCGGCCGTGGACTGGGTCGAGGTGGATGTCGACGAGGACCCTGCACGGCAGCGCCGGTACGGCGAACTCGTGCCGGTGGTGCTGGTCGATGGGGTTCAGGTGGACTACTGGCAGATCGACCCGGACCGGCTTCGGGCGGCCCTGCAGGGAGCGGGCGCGCCCGGGCGGCGTGGGCTTCGCGAACTGCTGCGCCGTCGCCGGCAGCAGTAGCGGCGGCCTGCCGTGCCCATGACGGGCGGGCAGGCGAGAGAGCGAGCGAGCGCCCGGGCGCGGCCCGGGCGCTCGCCGTCGGTCTGGGCAGCGATGCTGCCGGCAGTGCCGGTGTCAGCCCTGCAGGATGCCCACGACCTCCAACTCGATGGCGACCTTGTCGCCCACCAGGACGCCGCCGCCCTCGAGGGCCACGTTCCAGGTCAGCTCGAAGTCCTTGCGGGAGATCGAGGTGGTCCCGGAGAACGCGGCACGGGTCTCCTGCCCCGGGCCGGTGCCCACGCCGTCGAGTGCGGCGTTCAGGGTGACCGGCTTCGTGACGCCATTGATGGTCAGGTCGCCGGAGACCTCCAGGTCGCCGGCGGTGCCGCTGACCGAGGTGGAGGTGAAGTTCCAGGTCGGGTTCTGCTCGGCGTTCCAGAAGTCAGGGCTGGTCAGGTGCTGGTCTCGCTGCTCGTTGCCGGTGTCCACGCTGGCTGCGTCGATCTGCACGCTCGCCGAGGACTCGGTGATCGGATCGCCGACGGTCAGCGAGCCGGAGAAGACGGCCATCGAACCGCGCACCTTGGCGATGCCGGCGTGGCGGACCGAGAAGCCCAGGTTGGAGTGGGCGGCATCGATCTCGTAGGTACCGGGGGTGAGGGTGGACATGCAGTGACTCCTTGAGTGGTAGGTAGTTCAACGTTCAAGTATGTAGTTGAACATGGAACTATCGCTGTGTCAAGATGGTGCCCATGAACGAGACCGGAACCCGCTGGCTGTCCCCGCATCAGCAGCAGCAGTGGCGCGCGATCCAACGCGGTATGGCCTTGGTCACCGATCACCTCGACCGTGACCTGGTGGCGGCCGAGGGGCTGAGCCTGCATGAGTACGAGGTGATGGTGCGCCTGTCGGAGGTCCCGGATCGCCGGCTGCGGATGTCCACGCTGGCCGATCAGCTTGTCCACTCCCGCTCGCGCCTGACCCACACGGTGGGCCGGATGGAGGCCAAGGGCCTGGTCAGCCGGTGCAAGGCGGACGGCGACGGGCGGGGGGTGCAGTGCGTGCTGACCGACGCCGGGTTCGAGCGGCTGGCCGCAGCAGCACCCACCCACGTCGCTTCGGTCCGGCGGCGTCTGGTCGATGTGCTCGACGACGACCAGCTGGACGCACTCGGCGCTGCCTTCACCCGGATCGCCGCGGTGATCCAGGAGTCGACGACGACGCAGCCCCAGCCGGCCCTGGCGGGACCGGCCGAAGGGGTCGCCCGGGGCTGAGCCGGCACCGCTGGCGCGGAAGGCGGTGGAAGTTTGCGAGACTGGTGCCATGCGTCGAACCGTCGTCCATCTCCTGCGTCATGGTGAGGTTTACAATCCTGCCGGGGTCCTCTACGGCCGTGCCCCCGGCTACCACCTGTCCGAACGCGGAGAGGCGATGGCCGAGCGGATCGCACAGACCTTCACCGACCGGGGGGCCAACGTCACCCACGTGGTGGCCTCACCGCTGTTGCGGGCCCAGCAGACCGCGACGCCGCTGGCCCGGGCCTACGACCTGGGCATCCACACCGATACGCGCGTGATCGAGGCGCGTAACCACTTCGAGGGGCTGGCGCTGAGCTCCAACCCTCGCGAACTGCTCAAGCCGGTGCACTGGCCGTTCCTGCTCAATCCGTTCCGGCCTTCCTGGGGCGAGCCCTACACCTCCCAGGTCCGCCGGATGTTCGCCGCGATCCGCCAGGCACGCAGCGCGGCCGTCGGTCATGAGGCGGTCATTACCGCGCACCAGCTCCCCATCTGGCTGACCCGCCTTGAGTTGGAGGGACGGCCTAAGTATCACGACCCGCGCAGGCGCGAGTGCGCGCTGGCCTCCCTGACCAGCCTCACCTTCGACGGCGCCACCCTGGTGGACCTGACGTATACCGAGCCGGCTGCCGACCTGCTCGACCCCGCCTCGGCGAGCGTGGGCGCATGAGCAGGACCGTCCAGGCCGCCGTGGCGGCCCTTGCCGCGTTGGCGCTGTTGGCCGGCTGCGCAGGGGCCGACGGCGCTGACGCCACCGCGGACGTGCCGGGGTCCGGATACGTCTCCGGGGATGGCAGCGTGGAGACGTGGGCGCCGAGCGAGCGGGGTGAGGCGGTCGAACTGGCCGGAGTCTCCTATGGCGGGGAGGACATCGACCTGGCCGATCTGCACGGCCAGGTGGTGGTGGTCAACTTCTGGTACGCCAACTGTCCGCCGTGCCGTAAGGAGGCCCCGGACCTGGCGGCGCTGTCGGAGCAGTATGTGCCCGATGGCGTGCAGTTCCTGGGGGTCAACCACACCGACGCTCCGGGCACGGCACAGGCCTTCGAACGCCGTTTCGGCATCCCCTACCCCTCGTTGCACGATCGCGAGTCCGCCGGGGTGGCGGCTTTCCAAGGAGTGGTCCCGTTGCGCGCGATGCCAACGACCGTGGTGCTGGACACGGAGGGACGAGTCGCCGCGCGGATCCTGGGACTGGCCGAGCGGAGCATGCTGTCCACCTTGATCGATGAGACCCTCGCCGAGTGATGGGCTGGCTGGAGCAGGTGGGCGAGAATTTCGCCCAGGCCATCTACAGCGGCCCGATGCTGGCTGCGTTGCCGATCGCACTGCTGGCGGGGTTCATCTCGTTCGCCTCTCCGTGCGTGCTGCCCCTGGTGCCCGGCTACCTCGGCTACATCTCCGCCATGAGCGGGGCCGACGCCGGTGGCAAGGGTGCCGCACGCGGATCGCGGCTACGACTGGTCGCGGGCGTGGGGTTGTTCATCCTGGGCTTCACTGCGGTGTTCGTGCTACTGACCATGGCGCTCAGTACCGCCGGGTTGTTCCTGGTGAGGTGGCAGGACCTGATCACCCGGCTGCTCGGCGTGCTGGTCGTGGTGCTCGGACTGGCCTTCATCGGGCGGATCCCGTTCCTACAGCGCCAGCGCCGCCTGCAGGTCAACCCGAAGGCCGGGGTGTTCGGCGCACCGGTGTTGGGCGTGGTGTTCGGCTTGGGCTGGACCCCGTGCATCGGCCCGACCCTGGCTGCTGTTCTCGCCCTGGCGCACGAGGCCGCTGCCCCGGGCCGGGCACTGGCGTTGGTGATCGCCTACTGCCTGGGTCTGGGGGTGCCGTTCATCATGGTGGCCATGGGGCTGAAGTCCTCCGAGCGCATGATGGGCTTCCTGCGCCGCCACCGGGTGGTCATCATGCGGATCGGCGGGGTGATGCTCGTGCTGATCGGTCTGGCCCTGGTCACCGGCCTGTGGGGTGCCCTCACCCAGTGGATGCAGGGCTACATCGCCAACTTCGAGACCATCATCTGATGGCTCGGTACACCCCCGAGGGGTTGCGCGGAGCGCAGGAGGACGACGGCGGCACTGCTGCCGGTCCCGGAGGCACAGCGGGCCGGAAACAGCCCGCTGCGGCAGTGAGCGCGTCGGGCAACAGGGGCGTTGCGTCGTCCTCGGGCCCGGCCAAGGGGCTGGGCGTGCGCGGGTGGGCGCGCTGGATGTGGCGCCAACTGACGAGCATGCGGGTGGCGCTGCTGCTGCTCCTGCTGCTGTCCGTGGTCGCGATGCCGGGGGCGTTCTTTCCTCAGCGCAGGGTGAACCCGCACCTGGTGGCCCAGTACTACGAGGACAACCCCACCATGGCGCCCTGGCTGGACCGGGCGTACATGTTCGACGTGTTCTCCTCCCCGTGGTTCTCCGCCGTCTACCTGTTGCTGTTCACCTCCCTGATCGGGTGCATCGTGCCGCGTACGATCACCCACGTACGGGGCCTGCGGGCCCAGCCCACCCGGGTTCCCTCCCGATTCACCCGGTTCCCGGTGCGCTCCGAGCGTCCGGTGCGAGGCCCCGCCGCCAAGGTGGCCCAACGCCTGCACACCTCGTTCGGGTGGAGGTACCGCACCACGGCGGCCACCGAGGAGGGGCGGGGGGCGGGCAGTGCCGGGGAGGTGGTGCACACCATCTCCGCCGAGCGTGGCTACGGCAAGGAGACCGGCAACATCGTCTTCCACCTGGCCCTGGTGGGGCTGTTGGTGGTGACCGCATGGGGCGAACTGGTGCATTACCGCGGGCAGGCCATGGTCATCGAGGGCACCACGTTCGTCAACTCCGCCCTGGACTACGACTCGTTCGAGTCCGGAGCGCTGTTCGATGCGGACGCGGTGGACCCCTACCGGATCCGGCTGGATGAGTTCGTACCGGATTTCACCGCCGACGCCCAGCCCCGTGACTTCACCGCCCACGTGACCTTGATGCAGACCGATGGGACCACCAGCGACGAGGCGATCAGGGTGAACCACCCCCTTGGGGTGTCCGGATCCCGGGTGTACCTGATGGGCAACGGTTTCGCGCCGGACCTGACCATCACCGACGCAGCCGGCGAGATCGCGCACGACGGCCCGGTGCCGTTCCTGCCGGCCGACAATGACCTCGGATATACCTCCACCGGCGTGGTGATGGTGCCGGATGCCAATGAGGGACAGACGCAGTTGGCCTTCAACGGCTCCCTGCTGCCCACCGCACTGGAGGGGGAGGACGGGACCTACCTGGGCTCGGCGTACCCCCAGCCGCTGGACCCGGTGATGATCCTGCAGATGTACGTGGGTGACCTGGGCCTGGACGAGGGCTTCCCGCGCAGCCAGTTCGTTCTCGACACCACCGGCCTGGACCAGGCCACCACCACCGGGGAGGACGGCCAGGAGCGCCCGGTGCAGTTGGAACTGCGTCCCGGAGAGAGTGTGGACCTGCCCGATGGGCACGGCACGCTGACCTTCAACGAGTTACCGCGGTTCGTGGCACTGGATCTGCGATACGATCCCGCACCGATCTGGCAGGGCCTGTTCGCCACATTGGCCTTCGGCGGCCTGATCGCCTCCTTGTTCCTGCCCCGGCGGCGGGTCTGGGTGCGTGTGGTTCCCGGCTCCGACGGGACTAGTGTGGTGCACGCTGCCGCGCTGGCCCGTCACGACGATCCAGGGTTGCGCTCCGAACTGGATCGCATCCTGGACGTGCTGCCCGACCCGGGCTCGAAGGAGAAGTGATGTACGACCTGGAGACCCTCAGCACGCTGCTGGTCTACGGCACCATCGTCAGTTATGTCGTGGCCATGGTGTCCTTCGCCATCGACCTGTCCGGCTTCGGCAGGGATGCCGATCCGAACCGTTCCCGGCGCGCGGCCGGTATCGCGATGAGCACCAGTTGGATGGGCCTGGCCTTCCATCTGCTGGCCGTGCTGCTGCGCGGGGTCGCCGCCGAGCGAGTCCCGTGGGCGAACATGTACGAGTTCACGCTGATGTCCACCATGTTCACCATGGCGGTGTTCCTGGTCGTCAACCGGTTCACCGAC
This sequence comes from Pseudactinotalea sp. Z1748, assembly GCF_049725185.1. Classification (NCBI taxonomy): domain Bacteria; kingdom Bacillati; phylum Actinomycetota; class Actinomycetes; order Micrococcales; family Cellulomonadaceae; genus Pseudactinotalea; species Pseudactinotalea sp. Z1748. The sequence goes on from NZ_JBMPQB010000002.1 coordinate 182,153, forward strand.
ATCCGTTACCTCGGGGTGCTGATCAGCCTGGTCAACGTGACCGGGCTGTTCGTGGCGATCCTGTTGCTGTACGTGGGGGCCGAGGGCGTGCAGCCGGCACTGCAGTCCTACTGGCTCGTGGTCCACGTCTCGGTCGCCACGCTGGCGACCGGGCTGTTCTGCGTCGCCGCGGCGTTGTCGGTGCTGCAGTTGGTGCGCGGTCGCGACGAGGTGCAGCGCACGGCAGCCGCGGACCGGACGGCGGATCCGGACGGCCCCGGTCCCGAGTCCGGTTCCGGTGGTGCGGGCGTCGCGGATGAGGCAGCCGGTGACACACTGGTGGCGGCGTCGGCACCCAACCGGACGGAGGTCGAGGCGCAATCCCAGGATGGCGCCGTGGCGGTGGACCTGGACGTCCAGGAGCCGGCGATGGCCCCGGCGCGGGACACGTTCTTCTCCCGGTTGCTCGATGCCTTCCCGTCCGCTCAGTCCCTGGAGCGGCTGTCCTACCGGCTCAACGCGGTGGCGTTGGTGGGATGGACCTTCGTGCTGATCACCGGGTCGATCTGGGCTGAGTACGCCTGGGGCCGTGCCTGGAACTGGGACCCCAAGGAAGTGGTCACGCTGGTGGTCTGGCTGATCTACGCCGCCTACTGCCACGTGCGCCTGACCACCGGCTGGGACAAGAAGACGTTCGCCTACTTCTCCCTGGCCGGGTTCGCGGCGCTGATGTTCAACTACTACGGCGTGAACATCTTCATCAACTCCCTGCACTCCTACTCCGGCATCTGAGGCACACCGTCCAGGCCGGTGCGCCGCCGCCATCCACCCGGGCTCGGTTGCCGAGGCCAGAGGTCGTGCCCGAAGCCGTCCTCAACGACCGGCTCCGCGCGTTCACCGACGACACCGCGACGCTGCATCGCTACCTGGTGGACCATGAGATTCTCGGGCACCCCGTCCGGTTCGGAGTACGCCCGAGTCGTGGGAATTCCTGCGGGTTGAACCGGAGTTGCGCCGAGGCTGGTGAGACGCCTCAGCGGCGCCCGTTCTCGTCCTCCTCGGGATGACGCTCCTCCGACCTGCGCCCGGACCGCTCGTCCCGCTCGGGGGTCTCGTCCTCCTCGGCCGGACCGGGGTCGTCCGGATCATCGCCGGATCCAGGGCGGTCATGGCCGCCGCCGGCTGGGTGATCCTCGCCGAGCAGGTCCGGCACCTGGAACTCCTCGGGGACATACAACGGTTCGTCGTCGGCTCCGGCCCCGGCCCCGGAGGACACCGGCCGGTCGGCGCTGGGCGTCACATCGCCCGGATCGCGCCCGCCGGCGGCCGTTCCGGGCTCATCGGTCCGCTCCGGGTCGGGCGCGCCGGTGTCCGCGGGCTGGGGAGGCGCAGCGTCGCGTTGCTGCTGCGCCCGGCGCCGGTCGCGTTCCAGGCGGAACAAGAAGTCCGGGTCATCGTCGGGCGCGAGCGGACCCCGGGGGCGCCGTTGCGGGCCCGAGGAGGGACCGTCGTCGTACTTGCGCCGCATCACCGCGGACACGATCAGCCAGGTCAGGGCACCGGCAAAGGGCAACAGGATGATGATGGCCACCCAGAACCAGTGCGGCAGCCCGAGCCGGATCCGGCTGTCCTGGGTACGCACAGAGTCGATGACGGCGTACGTCATCATCCCGATAGTGATCAGACCGAGGAGTACGTAACGCATTCAAAGAGCCTACGCTGGGAATCATGCCGCTGCTCACTTACACGTTGCTCCGCGTCGCCCTGGTGGTGGGTGCCGGGGCGCTGCTCTATGTGCTGGGTGTGCGGAGTTGGCTGTTGGTGGTCCTCGCGGTGCTCATCGGTGCCGGGCTCTCCTATGTTCTGCTGGCCGGGCCGCGGCAGGCAGCGGCTGACGATCTGGAACGGCGCACCGGTGGGCGCCCCACCAATCTGGAGAAGTCGTTGGCCCGCGACGGTGACGACGAGGACGCCCAGTTCGACGCCCTGGGGCAGGACTACGCCTCCGTGGTCGAGGGCGAGGAGGCGGAGGCGGATGCCGCCCCGCAGGATGCTGAGCACACCGGTCGAGGCGCCGGCGAGCACGGCGGTGCCCCTACCGGGGACGACACCGACGGTCCGGCCTCCCCCCGCGTGTGACCGTGCTCGGAGGCGTGGGAGCGGGCTCGGATGTGATGAGCGCACAGATGTGACCGAGACCACCTCAGGCCAGCGTGAGCACTCCGCCGAGGAGCAGACCCATCCCGAGCACCACGAAGCCGCTGTCGCGCAGCGTGACGATCAACGCACCTGTCTGCGCACCGCGTACCACCCGGCGGGACAGCACCACCGCCGGCCCTGCCAGTACGGCCACCAGCAGTGCCCACGGCTCCCAGAGGGCCACCATCACGCCTGCGAGCACACCCAGTGCCATCATCGCGGCGTAGGCACGCCGTGCCCGCACCTGGCCCAGGCGCACCGCCAGGGTGCGTTTTCCGGCCGGGGCGTCGGTGTCGATATCGCGGATGTTGTTCACCATCAGGATTGCGCAACTGAGCAGGCCCACCGCGAATGCACCCAGCACAGCAGGGGCGTTGATGGTGCCGGCCTGGGTGTAGGTGGTGCCGAGCGTGGCCACCAGGCCGAAGAACACCAGCACGGCCACCTCGCCCAGCCCGGCATAACCGTAGGGGGAGGACCCGCCGGTGTAGAACCAGGCCGCGAGCACGGCCACGGCTCCCACGCCGATCAACCACCAGGCTCCGGCCAGCGCGCTCAGCACCAGGCCCAGGACCGCGGCCACCGCGAAGGAGGCGAATGCGGCCCGTTTGACCGTGACCGGTGGCACCGCACCGGTAGCGGTCAGGCGCATCGGTCCCACCCGCTGGTCGTCGGTTCCGCGGACGCCGTCGGAGTAGTCGTTGGAGAAGTTCACCCCGACCTGCAGGGCCAGGGCCACGCCGGTGGCGAGCAGCGCGCGCGGCGCCGAGGCCGCGCCGGCCCAGGCAGCGGCGCCGGTCCCGATCAGCACCGGGGCGATCGCTGCCGGCAGGGTGCGCACCCTGGCGCCGTGTACCCACGCTGTGAGTGTGGCCATGGTTCTCCGTTCCGACTGACGCGGCGCGACGCGTCGCCGCGAGGCTGGCTGGCGCAGGAGTGTGCGTTCCGAGCGATCCGATCGGCGGGATCGGGTGCGGCCGGGCGTTCCTGAGCAGCGGGACCGATCGAGGATACCCCCGCCGATCGGGTGCGCCGGCCGCCTCAGTCGGGGTGGCGCCGCCCCGCGCCGCGGGCGAGGGCAGCGGCGGCCTCGCGGGCCAGCGCTCGTCGGTCCATCTTGCCCGGTCCGCGCAGCGGGACCTCATCCAGCGCCACGGCCGCTCGCGGCACCTGCGGTCCGGCCCCGAGCTCGGCGGCCACCACCGAGCGGATCGCGGCCAGATCGGGTGCCTGCGGGCCGGGGCCGTGCAGCACGGCGGTCACCAGTTGTCCCCACTGAGGGTCATCCACCCCCACCACGGCCACCTCGGTACCGCGTGCCCAGGTGGCCAGCACCCGCTCGATGGGCCCCGGATGAACATTCACCCCGCCGGTGACGATCACATCATCCAGACGGCCCAGGATCCGCAACCGGCCCTCGGTGAGGGTTCCGGCGTCCGGGGTGCGCAGCCAGCGCACTCCGTCGGTGAGCACGAACGGATCGTCCTGTCCCGGTCCCTCACCCAGGTACCCGGTGGCCAGGACGGGCCCGGCGATCAGCACCCGCCCCTGCTCGATCCGCACCTGCACCCCGTCCAAGGGCACTCCGTCATACACGCACCCACCGCTGGTCTCGGTCATACCGTAGGTGCGCACCACGCGGATCCCGGCGCCGGTGGCCTCGCGAAGCAGGGTCTGCGGCAGCGCGGCCCCGCCCACCAGGATCGCGCTGCAGGTGGCCAGCGCGGCTCTGACCCGGGGCCCGGCCGACAAGGCGCGATGCAACTGGGTGGGCACCAGGGACAGGTAGCGCGGTACTCCAGAGCGCATCGAGCCGATCGCTCGCGCCAGCGCTTCGGGGTCGAAGTGACCCGGTGCCAGCACCACCGGATCGTGCCCGGCCAGGATCGAGCGGACCAGCACCTGCAGGCCCGCGATGTGCGTACTCGGCACCGCCAGCAGCCACTGACCCGGGCCGCCCAGTCGCTCGTGGGTGGCCGTGGCCGAATGCCGCAGCGCGGCCGCTGCCAGGGCCACCGCCCGCCCGGTCCCGGTGGTGCTGCCCGAGGTGCGGACCACCACCGCGGTGCCCGGTGGAGCCGGCGCCGGGCATCCGGTGCCCCTCAGGTCCAACCGCACCGGCTCAGCGCCGGCCAGGGCGGCGCGCAGCCGGCCCAGCAGGCTCATCGCGGTGCCCGGGTTCGTCATGACGGTAAGGGTAGTTCGCCTAGAGTGGGCCGGGTGAAGTCGAGGTTCCGGGCGCCCCGCCGCGCCGTCGTCGTGCTCGTCGCCGCAGCGGTCGGCCTGGCCGGGTGCGCCGGGACCGAGCCGGAGCCGGTCGAGCCCGAGGTCGTCACCGAAACACCCGAACAGTCGGTGGACAAGACACACGCCCCCGGCCCGCACATCGAGGAGACCTGGCCACTGACCGGGGTCGCCGGTGAGGTCGCCGCCCGGGACGTGATGTCGGTGAAGGTGGAGAACTCGGTGGCCGCGCGACCGCAGACGGGCCTGCAGAGCGCCGACATCGTCTGGGAGGAGATGATCGAGGGCGGGGAGACCCGGTTGCTGGCGGTGTACCACTCCACGGTGCCGGAGACCATTGGCCCGATCCGCTCGCTGCGCCCGATGGACATCCCGCTAGCCACCCCGTTCGGGGGGCAGTTGATCTTCTCCGGTGCCCAGCGCGCGTTCCTCGACGCCGCGCACGCCTCCCCGCTGCAGATCCTCACCAATGATGCCGGCGCGGCCGGTTTCTACAGGTCCGCGGACCGGCGTGCCCCCCACAACGTCTACGGCAACACCGCCGACTTCATCGCCCAGGGCTCGGGGGACGAGGACGTGGAGGCAGCGTTCTCCTATGCCCCTGAACCCGAGTTCGCCACCGCCGTGGCCGAGGGGGAGCCCACCGGGTCGCTGCAGTTGAGTTTCCCGAACACCTCACCGAGTTGGACCTGGGCCACCGATGCCGATGCCTGGCTTCGCAGTGAGGCCGGGGCCGATGCGATGACCACCGACGAGGGCAGGCTGTCCGCGGTGAACGTCCTGGTGCTGCGGGTGGAGGTGCGCACCACCTCCTACACCGACCCTTCCGGCTCGCCGGTGCCCGAGTCCGTTGTGACCGGTTCGGGCGAGGCGATCATCGCCACCGGCGGGCACACCATCAGCGGCACCTGGAGCAAGGACGCCGACGACGCCCATGTCCAACTGCGCACCGAGGATGGCGATGAGGTGCTGCTCGCCGCGGGTAACACCTGGGTGGAACTGCTGCCCGTCTCGGGCTCCTCGGTCTCCCTGAACTGACGGTGCCGCTGCGGCTCCGACCCCGCCGGACTGCGACCAGGGTCTGACCCGGCGCACCCCCGGAGGTGGAACCGGGCACCCCGGCTCGATCCCGTCGGGGGACGCGGCGGGAGGCTGGCGCGGCGCACGATCGGGGTGTGACCACTCCTACCCCACCACCGCAGAGCACCGCGCATGGAATTCCCATCCCGCCCGGCCGGGCCACCCTGGGTCGGGCCGGTCACGACTCGCTGCGGTACGACCTGGTGCCGGCCGCCGTGGCCATGCTGATCGTGGTCGTGGTGGTGAGTGCGATCGGGATGGGACTGACCGCGCTGATCACCAGGGTGGCAGGCTTCTTCGGCGGATGAGTCCGTCGGTGCGGACTCAGTAGTAGTACGGGAAGGCGGACCAGTCCGGCTCGCGGCGCTGCAGGAACGCATCGCGTCCCTCCACGGCCTCATCGGTCATGTACGCCAAGCGCGTCGCTTCCCCGGCGAACACCTGTTGCCCGGCCAGGCCGTCGTCGGCGAGGTTGAAGGCGAACTTCAGCATCCGGATCGCCTGCGGGGACTTGGTGGCGATGATCCGGGCGTACTCCAGTGCCCGGTCCTCCAGTTCGGCGTGCGGGACCGCCTCGTTGATCGCTCCCCAGGACTCGGCCTGCGCGGCGGAGTACTCCCGGGCCAGGAAGAAGATCTCCCGGGCCCGCTTGTCCCCGACCTGGCGGGCCAGCAGTGCTGAACCGTACCCGCCGTCGAAGGAGCCGACGTTGGCATCGGTCTGCATGAACTTGGCGTGCTCCGTCGAGGCGATGGTCAGGTCCGAGACCACGTGCAGGCTGTGCCCGCCGCCGGCGGCCCACCCCGGGACGACGGCGATGATCACCTTGGGCATGGTGCGCATCAGTCGCTGCACCTCCAGGATGTGCAGCCGGCCGGCCCGGGCCGGATCCACGGTCTCCGCGCCCGCGCCGTCGGCGTAGCGGTAGCCGTCCCGGCCTCGGATGCGCTGGTCCCCGCCGGAGCAGAACGCCCAGCCGCCGTCGGAGGGGCTGGGTCCGTTCCCGGTCAGGAGCACGGCGGCCACGTCCGGGCTCATCCGGGCGTGGTCCAGGGCGCGGTAGAGCTCATCGACGGTGTGCGGGCGGAAGGCGTTGCGCACTTCCGGCCGGTCGAACGCGATGCGCACCACGGGCAGGTCCGCGGTGTGCTCGCCGCTGCGGTCCACGCCCCGGTGGTAGGTGATGTCGGTGAAGTCCATCCCCGGCACCTCGCGCCAGCGGGCGGGGTCGAAGGTCTGGGAGACCTGGCGGGGCAGTTCGGCACTGGCACTGGGCTGATCGTTCACGCCGTCCACCCTACGGCGCCCCGCGCCATCCTGCGGCGGTGCGCGCCCCCCATGACCGTCAGCACCGGCGTACGTCTGATCGGGCCCTGCCGATGCCTGCCCGGCGAGCGGGCTCGGGGGAGCGGTCCGCGCGGCGGGCCTATCCTGGCCAGGTGCCTACGCCGTCATCCTTCACCTACTCCGTGGGCCTGCGAACCCGTTTCCGCGGCCTGACTGTTCGCGACGGCGTGCTGCTGCGCGGCGAGGCGGGGTGGGCGGAGTTCTCCCCGTTCTGGGATTACGACGACGACGAGGCCCGAACCTGGTGGCGCGCCGCCCGCGCCAGTGCCGACGACCCGTGGCCGGAGCCACGGCGGCACCGGATCCCGATCAACGTGACCGTGCCTGCGGTCGGCCCCGAACGCGCCGCTCAGATCGTGCGCGAGGGCGGGGGGTGCCGCACCGCGAAGGTGAAGGTGGCCGAGCCCGGCCAGGAGGTGGTCGCCGAGCAGGCCCGGCTGGAGGCGGTCCGCGACGCGCTGGGCCCCACCGGGCGGATCCGCATCGACGCCAACGGCGCCTGGGACGTGCCCACCGCACTGGACCGGCTACGACTGCTGGATCGGGCCGCCGGGGGGCTGGAGTACGTTGAGCAGCCCTGCGCCACCGTGCCCGACCTGGCCACGGTGCGTCGACGCAGCAACGTCCCGGTGGCGGCCGATGAGTCGATCCGCCGGGCCGCGGACCCGATGCAGGTGGCCCGGGCCGGCGCCGCCGATGTGGTGGTGCTCAAGGTGCAGCCCCTCGGCGGCGTGACCGCGGCGCTGCGCATCGCGGAGGACGTGGGCCTGCCGGTGGTGGTCTCCTCGGCATTGGAGACCTCGGTCGGAATCGCGGCCGGGCTGGCGCTCGCGGCCGCCCTGCCGGACCTGCCCTACGCCTGCGGTCTGGGCACGGTGAACCTGTTCACCGAGGATGTGGCGGCCCAGCCGCTGATCCCCACTGACGGGGTGCTGCCCGTGGGCCGGGTGGATCCGGATCCGGACCGTCTGGCACGTTGCGGCGCCGATGAGCCGACAAGGCGCCGGTGGCAGGGGAGAATGGCGGCCATGGACGAATCGGCACCGGAGTGAACCTACCCGACCATCCAGCGGCGCTGACCGCCCGGGAGATCGTACGCGCCCTGGTCGCGGCCGGGGTGGATGAGGTGGTCCTGGCGCCGGGTTCGCGCAGCGCCCCGCTGGCGTATGCCCTGCACAGTGCGGAGGCGGCCGGCTGGTTGAACATGACCGTCTGCGTCGATGAGCGCAGTGCCGCCTTCGTGGCCGTGGGCATCGCCCGGCACCGTCCCGTCGCTGTTGTGACCACGTCCGGCACGGCGGTGGCGAACCTGCACCCGGCGGTATTGGAGGCCTCCCACGCAGGGTTGCCGCTGGTGGTCCTCAGCGCCGACCGGCCGCATGAGTTGCGCGGCGTGGGAGCGAACCAGACCACGAACCAGGTGGGCATCTTCGCCGCGGCGGTGCGCTGGCAGGGGGAGATCCCGGCGGCGGACACCGCGACCTCGGCGGTCGTGGGCGTGAACGTCGCGGTGCTGCGTGCGGTCACCGCCGCGCGCGGCTCACGCAGCGCCCACCCCGGCCCGGTCCACCTGAACGTGGCGTTCCGCGACCCGCTCGTTCCGGCCGCAGTGTGGGAGCCGGATGACCGGCCGGTGGATCAGGTGGTCTCCACCGGTGACGGCACCGAGGTGATGCCCGCCCTGCTGCCCCGCGGGCCCCGCACCGTCATCGTGGCCGGGGACGGCGCGGGCGCGGCGGCGGTGGAACTGGCGCAGGCCGGGGGTTGGCCGGTGCTGGCCGAACCCACCTCGGGGGCCCGGTCCGCGGCGCAGGCCGTGACCGCACCCGCTGTGCTCGCTGAGGTCCTGGGCGATGAGGTCCAGCGGGTGGTGGTGCTGGGACGGCCCACGCTGAGCCGGCAGGTCAGTGCCCTGCTGGCACGCAGGGAGGTGGAGGTCGTGGTGGCCGCCCCCGGGCCGGACTGGGTGGATGTGGCCGGCTCGGCCGCGCTGGTCACCCGAGCGGTGACGGTGCTTGCTGAGCCCGGGGCCAGCGAGGTCGCCTGGCTGGACCGGTGGCGCCGCGCCTCCGAACAGGCGCACCAGGTGCTGGAGAGCCTGGCCGCCGAGCGCCTCGGCGGCCCGCAGGTGGCGAGGGCTCTGCTCGGTCCGCGCGGCACGGCCGGCACCGTGGTGCTGGGGTCCTCGATGTCGGTGCGCGATGCTGACCTGGCCGCCGGCGTGGGCGCTGGATTCACCGGCGTTCCGGTGCTCGCCAACCGTGGGCTGAGCGGGATCGACGGCACGGTCTCCACCGCGACGGGCGTGGCGGTGGCCACCGGTGAACCGGTGCGCGCGTTGATCGGTGACCTGAGCTTCCAGCACGATGTGGGCGGCTTGGCCCGGGGCCGGCTGGAACGGGAGGTGAACCTGCAGGTGATCGTGCTCAACGACGACGGGGGATCGATCTTCGCCACCCTCGAGCACGGGCGTCCCGAGCTCGCCGAGATCTATCCCAGGGTGTTCGGCACCCCGCAGGGACTGGATATCGAGGCCCTCGCCCGCGGGTTCGGCGCCGCGTATCGCAGCGTGGAGGATGCCGGGGAACTGGCGGCGGTGCTGGCCGAGCCGGTGCGTGGGCGCTCGGTGGTGGAGGTCAGGCTCGATGGTGCCGCGGCACGCGAGCGGGCCCTGGACCTGCAGGCCCGGATCCGGGACCACGTGGTGGGTGCCGGCGACGGTTGAGGTCACCGGGCCGGTGGGCGCGGAATGCCGCTTCGTCCTCGACCAGTACCGTTGGATCCATGAGTCTCGAGGATGCCCAGCAGAAGATGCGCGACGCCGGCGTGCACGATCGCGCAATCGATGTCTTCACGCACTACTACGGCGAACTGGCCTCCGGTTCGACCGGCATGATCGCCGAGGCTGACATCACACCCCTGACCGACGTGCCCCGGATCGATTCGGTCGAGGTCGCCGCCGAACCGGCCCGCGACGCGCTCGCGCACACGGCGATGATCAAGTTGAACGGCGGGCTCGGTACCTCGATGGGCATGGACCGGGCCAAGTCGCTGCTGCCGGTGCGTCCGAGTATGAGCTTTCTGGACGTGATCGTGGGCCAGGTTCGCCACGCCCGGAAGCGCTACGACGTGCCGCTGCCGCTGTTGTTCATGAACTCCTTCCGCACCCGGGCCGATACCCTCGCGGCGCTCGCGGCCTACCCGGACCTGGAGGTAGGGGATCTGGGCCTGGACTTCCTGCAGAACCAGGAGCCGAAACTGCTGGTGGAGGACCTGTCCCCGGTGAGTTGGCCGGCTGATCCTGCTCTGGAGTGGTGCCCGCCCGGGCACGGAGACCTGTACACCGCCCTGGAGGTCTCCGGAACACTCGAACGCTTGCTCGCTGCCGGGTTCCGGTACGCGGCCATCTCCAACTCCGACAACCTCGGCTCTGCCCCTGATGGCCGCATCGCGGGCTGGTTCGCCGCTTCCGGGGCCCCGTACGCCGCCGAGGTGTGCCGGCGCACGCCGGCCGACGTCAAGGGTGGTTACCTGGTGCGCCGGCGCAGTGACGACCGGTTGGTGCTGCGCGAGACGGCGCAGACGCGTGCGGAGGACATGGCCGAGGCGATGGACATCGGCAAGCACGCCTACTTCCACACCAACAACCTCTGGTTCGACCTGCGGGTGCTGCAGCGCACGCTGACCGAGCGCCAGGGGGTGCTCGGTCTCCCGCTGATCCGCAACCTCAAGACAGTTGACCCCACGGACAAGACCTCGCCGCAGGTGTACCAGATCGAGACGGCGATGGGTGCCGCGGTGCAGGTGTTCGAGGGCGCCCGGGCCATCGAGGTCGAGCGCAGCCGGTTCCGTCCGGTCAAGACCACCAACGATCTGCTCGTGCTCCGCTCCGACACCTACGAGTTGGGCGAGGACTTCGTCCTCACCGACCGTGCCGAGACCCCGCTGGTGAATCTCGACGAGGAGTACTACAAGAAGATCGCCGACTTCGATGCGCGCATTCCTGATGCGCCCTCCCTGGTGGGTGCCGAGGCCCTGACCGTGACCGGGGACTGGACGTTCGAACCGGACGTGACCGTGCGCGGGCGGGTGCACCTGCGCGGTGATGCCGAGCCACGCACCATCCCCTCCGGCACGGTGTACGACGACGTGGCCCTGGACGCCACCGCAGACTGACGGCCGCTGCTCACGCGCCCGCCCCGCCGCTCACGCGCCGGCCCCGCCGCTCACGCGCCCGCCCCGCCGCTCACGCGCCGGCCCCGCCGCTCACGCGCCCGCCCCGCCGCTCACGCGCCGGCCCCGCCGCTCACGCGCCGGCCCCGCCGCAACCATCCAATTGGATGATTCGGGCGCAATCGGCCGGTTGGGCCCCGCCCGAACCAACCAATTGAACCCCTCGGGCGAATTGGTCGAGCGGGAAGGCGGGCGGTGGCAGGTCGCTGGTGCCGACCTGGCACCTGGTGAGCGGAGCGGTAGCGGCTGTGGATAAGTCCGGGGTCGCGCGTCCGCGATCTGCCAGGGTCGTGTCATGGTCAGCCTCGACCGGACACGTCCGTTCACGGTCCGCCAGGCCCTGGCGGCAGGGGTCACGCCTGCGAGTCTGAAGAACCCGCGCCACTACCGGAGGCTGTTCCGGGGTGTGTATGTCGGCGCAGAGGCAAACGTGGACCTGCAGACTCGCGCCCGCGCCGCGCTCCTGCTGCACCCATCCGGAGCGGTCGCCTCGCACACCACGGCAGCCGCGTTGCAGCGGATCCCGGTGCCGATCGACGCCGATGTCCATGTGACGGTCCTCAAGGAGTCGCATCGGCGCCGTCGCCCGGGCTTGCACAGCCACCTCCGGACGCAAGCGCGCGGACGCGTCGTCGACGGTGTCCCATGTTCCTGGGGTGCCCAACTGTTCACCGAACTCGCCCAGAACCTGCAACTGGTGGACCTGGTGATCGCAGGCGATGCCATGGTCAGGATCGAACGTGTTGCGCCGTCAGTCTTGGTGCCGGCAACCGGTCCGGGCTTGGGGCGGGCCCGCCGTGCTGCAGCCCTGGTGCGTTCCGGGGTGGAGTCCCCGATGGAGACCAGAGTGCGGTTGCTCCTGATCTGGGCCGGCTTTCCGGAGCCGATGATCAATCTGGCACTCAGGCACAGTGCAGGCACCTACCGTCCCGACCTGTGCTGGCCGGACATCCGACTGGCCGTGGAGTACGACGGGCAGCACCACCGCACCGATCTCGACCAGTGGGAGTCCGACATCCGCCGGCGGGAATGGTTTCAGAGTCAGGGTTGGACAATCCTGACCCTGATTTCGCGGGATGTGTTCCGGCAGCAACCCGAGACGATCCATCGGGTCCACGAGGCGTGGAAAGCGTGCGGCGGCGCGCCCTTCGCGCTCCAGGCACACTGGCAGGTGCCTTTCGGGCTGGCCGCCGTCGCCTGAACACCGCCGAAACCATCCAATTGGTGCGCTTCAGCGAGGTCAGAGGTCGTAGCCCCGCCGGAACAGTCCAATTGGACGGTTAGGGCGCGTGGGGCTGGGGTGAGGGGGGCGGGCGCGTGGGGACGGGGGCGAACCGCGCGGGTCAGATCCGCAGCGCTGCGCGCATCGGGGCCAGTTTCGCCTCCGCCTCGCCCAGTTCCGCCACCGGGTCGGACGCCGCGACGATGCCGCAGCCGGCAAACAACCGCAACTCTCGCCCGGACGGCTCCACCTGCGCACACCGCAGCGCGATCCCCCACTCGCCGTCGCCGTCGGCGCCGATCCATCCGACCGGGCCGGCATAGCGACCCCGGTCCATCTGCTCGTGCTCGGCGATCATCTCGGCGGCTTGGGGCGTCGGGGTGCCGCACACCGCGGCTGTGGGGTGCAGGCGCGCGGCGAGATCGAGGGAACTCAGGTCGGCGTGCTCGGTGGCCAGGACCGCAGTGACGTCGGTGGCCAGGTGCATCACGTTCGGAAGATGCAGGACGAACGGCGCGTCCTGGGCATTGGTGGAGGCAGCCACCGGGCGCAGGGAATCCATCAGCGACCGCACCGCGAACTCGTGCTCCTCCAGGTCTTTGGAGGAGCGGGCCAGGGATGCCGCATGGGTCAGATCCGCCTCATCATCCCCGGTGCGCGGGATCGTGCCGGCCAGTACCCGGGACGAGACCAGGCCACGCTCGCGGCGGACCAGCAACTCCGGGGTCGCCCCGATCAGACCGTCGACGGCGAAAGTCCAGGTAGTGGGATAGGCGTGGGCCAGTTGTGTCAGCACCGGGCGGATGTCCAACTCCTCGGCGACCTGGACGTGCTCCTCCCGAGCCATCACCACCTTGGCCACCTCGCCACCGCGGATCCGGGCGATCACGCGCTCGACCTGTTCCACCCACTCATCGGGGTCCAGTGCGCCGGGCAGCACCTGGACCCCCCGGTGCGGTCGCAACGGACTGACCTGCTCGCGCAATTGCGCCAGCGTCGGAGCCGGGCCGAGCGGGGGTAGGGATGGCTCATCCACCGGGTCCACCGAGCTCACCGTGGTGATCCAGGTGCGTCCGTCCCGGGAACCCAGCACCACCTCCGGAACCAGCAGCACGCTCGGGGCGTTGGTGGCGGGCGCGAACGTGAACGCCCCGAACGCCACCGGTCCGCTACCGGGCAGGTCCACCTCATCACGGACCACCAGGTGCTCGGTGAACTCGCGCCAGGCACCCATTGCGTCGGCGAACCGGTCCGGCCCGCTGGAGGTGAATCGGGCGACCTGCCCCCAGCCCACCAGACCCGCACCGCGCCGCAACCACAGGTGCGCGGCGTCGGCGCGGGGTCGGGGCAACAGCCCGATCAGATCCCCGTCCGACAGCGTCTCACCGCCGGTGTCGAGTTCACGGGTGCGGACCAACAGCGATGGGGAACCCTTGGAAGCGGGCTGCGGAACGGAGGCGGACATCCCGGTCACCTTAATGTGCCCGGCCATGATTCAGCGCATCGGAGCAGATCGCCCTCCCGGCGTTCCCCGCGCGGCCCGGAGTGCGCGAGGATGGTCCCCATGTCACGCGCATCCCTGGCCAAGGACCCACGCGACGTTGCAGGAATGTTCGACGGCGTCGCACGCAACTACGACCTGACCAACGACGTGTTGTCGATGGGGATGGACCGCTTGTGGCGCCGCTCCACCTTCCGGGCGGTCGACGCCGGACCGGGTCAGCGGGTGCTCGACCTGGCCGCCGGCACCGGCACCTCCAGCGAGGACTACGCCGACGCCGGGATCGACGTGGTCTCCTGCGACTTCTCGCCCGGCATGGTCGCCGTAGGAAAGGCCCGCCGCCCGGATCTGGCGTTCGTGGTGGCCGACGCCCTCCGGTTGCCCTTCGCTGATGCCAGTTTCGATGCGGTGACGATCTCGTTCGCGCTGCGCAACCTCGTGGACCCGGTGGCCGGCATGCGGGAGATGGCCCGCGTGACCCGGCCCGGGGGGCGGCTGGTGGTGTGCGAGTTCTCCACCCCGCCGAATGTGGCCTGGCGGGGCCTCTACGGGTTCTACCGCGATCAGGTGCTCCCCCGGATGGCGCAGGTGGTGGGCTCCAACAGCGAGGCGTACGAGTACCTCTCGGAGTCGATCGCGGACTGGCCCGACCAGGACGCGCTGGCCGTGCTGATGCACCAGGCAGGGTGGCGCAGTGTGGCCTACCGCAACCTGTCCGGTGGGATCGTGGCCCTGCACCGGGCGACCAAGCCGGTATAGCACCGAGCATGCCGGACGGGGCTGGTGATCTCTGTCACAGGGGGTGTCGGCAGGTGGGGCCGGCCGACGACGGCGCCGGCCCGGTCGGTGGGCGGGCGCGCGGCGTCCGGCGGGCCTCGGTGGGGGTCGGGATGGCGCATAACCGCTTGCCGGTGACGGTTGAGACCGCCTCGTCCAAATGGCGACAAGCACCATGAATTAAGCAAGCCTCCCGTCATAGAAATTAGCGGATTTGCACCGCATTCCGGCGCAGGGCAGGCTTGCGATTACCGACCGCCCGGGGCGGGGTAGCCTACCTGTGGGAGCGATCCGCGAACGCGCGGCACTAGTTTGGACAAGGACGAGGAAGAGTCCCGGAATCGACCGGGAGCCATCGCAACCCCACCCCGAACCCCAGACCCTGAGAACGAGGAAGCCGAAAGCCGTGGCCACCGTGGCATACACCCCCGATGCGGACGCCATCGTTGTCGGTGCCGGACCAGCGGGATCTGCCACGGCGCACTACCTGGCCAGTGCGGGCCTGGAAGTACTGCTGCTGGAGAAGGCCACCTTCCCGCGGGACAAGATCTGCGGGGACGGCCTGACGCCGCGCGCGGTCAGCGAACTCGTGCGCATGGGCGTGCCCACCCCGGCCCAGGACGGCTGGATGCGTAACAAGGGCTTGCGGGTGCACGGAGGCGGGCACGTGGTGCACCTGCCCTGGCCCGAGATCCAGCGCTACCCCAACTTCGGCATGGCCAAGGCGCGCGGCTCCCTCGATATGACCCTGGCCCATCACGCCCGCGCCACCGGGGCCAAACTGATGGAGGGCATGAACGTCACCGGCCCGGTGCTGCACGAACGCAGCGGCCGGATCATCGGGGTGCGCGTGCGCCAGGTGGACGCGAAGGGCAAACGACTCCCGGAGGAGGCGGGTGCCGAACGAGTCCTGCACGCTCCCGTCGTCGTCGCAGCGGACGGGGTCTCCTCCCGCTTGGCCACCCAGATGGGTCTGGCCAAGCGTGATGACCGGCCCATGGGAGTGGCGGTGCGCACCTACTTCCGCACCCCTCGTCACGACGACGAGTGGATGGAATCGCACCTGGAACTGTGGGAGGGGGAACCGAACGCCTCCCCGCTGCTGCCCGGGTACGGGTGGGTCTTCCCCCTTGGTGACGGCACCGCGAACGTGGGGCTCGGATCGGTCTCCTCCACCGGCCGCGCGACCAAACTCGACTACCGCTCCCTGATGGCCACCTGGATGAAGAACGCGCCGGCCGAGTGGGAGTTCACCAAGGAGAACCAGATCGGGCCCGTGCGTGGTGCTGCGCTGCCGATGGCGTTCAACCGGGCGCCGATGTACTACCGCGGGATGCTCATCGTGGGTGATGCCGGCGGCATGGTTTCCCCGTTCAACGGGGAGGGCATCGCCTACGGGCTCCAGGCCGGCCGGATCGCGGCCGACGTGATCGCCCAGGCCCATGTGCGCACCAACGACCTCGCCCGCGAACGCAGCCTGGCCAGTTACGCCAGCCGCATGCGAGAGGATCTGGGCGGGTACTTCACGCTGGGCCGGGCGTTCGTCAGCCTGATCGAGCGTCCCGAGATCATGCGCATCTGCACCAAGTACGGTCTGCCCAGGCCATTGTTGATGCAGTTCGTGCTGAAGTTGCTATCGGACAGTTACGACACCCGTGGCGGGGACGCCATGGATCGTGTCATCACCGCTCTGACCCGTATCGTCCGGGCTGCGTGAGAGAAGGTCGACTATGTATAGCCCCTTTATCCCGATCCTGATCATGGCGGGCCTGGCAGTGCTGCTGGGTTTGGGTGGTCTGCTCGCCAGCCGGGTCATCGGGCCGCAGCGCTACAACAAGATCAAGGTCGACGCCTACGAGTGCGGCATCCAGCCGACCGAGAACGCGCGTGGTACGGGCCGGTTCCCGGTGAAGTACTACCTGGTGGCGATGACCTTCATCATCTTCGACATCGAGGTGGTGTTCCTGTACCCGTGGGCTGTGGCGTTCAGTGAACTCGCGGTGTTCGGACTGATCGCGATGATCACGTTCGTGTTCCTCATCACGGTGCCCTTCATCTACGAGTGGCGCCGCGGCGGACTGGATTGGGACTGAGAGGCGATACACATGGGACTTGAAGAGAAACTCCCCGCCGGCTACGGCCTGGGCAAGGTGGAAGACCTCGTCGGGTGGGTACGCTCCTCGTCGATGTGGCCGGTCACGATGGGACTGGCCTGTTGCGCGATCGAGATGATGGCCGCCGGTACGCCACGCTTCGACATCGCCCGGTGGGGCATGGAGGTGTTCCGCGCCTCGCCGCGCCAGGCGGACCTGATGATCGTCTCCGGCCGGGTCAGCCAGAAGATGGCGCCGGTGCTGCGCACGGTCTACGACCAGATGTCGGACCCCAAGTGGGTGATCTCCATGGGCGTGTGCGCCTCCTCGGGCGGGATGTTCAACAACTACGCGATC
Organism: Pseudactinotalea sp. Z1748; assembly: GCF_049725185.1. Taxonomy (NCBI): domain Bacteria; kingdom Bacillati; phylum Actinomycetota; class Actinomycetes; order Micrococcales; family Cellulomonadaceae; genus Pseudactinotalea; species Pseudactinotalea sp. Z1748. The sequence goes on from NZ_JBMPQB010000002.1 coordinate 199,185, forward strand.
GTCCAGGGCGTGGACCACATCCTGCCGGTGGACATCTACCTGCCCGGCTGCCCCCCGCGCCCGGAGATGTTGATCAACTCGATCCTGGAACTGCACAACCAGGTGATCAAGGGGGCCCCGCTGGGCGCGCACCGCGCCGAGACCGTCCGCAAGGTGGAGGAGGCGGCGCTGAACGCGGTGCCCACCGAGGAGATGAAGGGGTTGTTGGCGTGAGCGACAGCACCGAGGCCGGCGCCCCGGACAGCGACAGCACCGAGGCCGGCACCCCGGACAGCGACAGCACCGAGGCCGGCACCCCGGACAGCGACAGCACCGAGGCCGGCACCCCGGACAGCGGCACCACCGGCGCCGGCACCGAGGCCACCCGGCACGTGGCGCACGAGGCCCAGGAGGCCGGTGCCCAGCAGGTGGTCCAGCCGGAGGGCCGGACCCCGCTCGATGTCATCAAGGTCCGCGAGGGACTGTTCGGTGTCACCGGCTCGGGGGACACCTCCGGTTTCGGGCGGCTGGTGCGCCCGGTGTTCATGCCGGGACCGACCGAACGGCCCTACGGGTCCTACTTCGATGAGATCGTGGACATCCTCACCGAGGTCCTGGCCGAGGCCGGCGTGGACTTCGACGACGCGATCGAGAAGGTCGTCGTCTTCCGCGCCGAGTTGACCCTGTACACCCGCCGCGAGTACCTGCATCTGGTCGCCAAGAGCCTGCGCGACGACCAGGACCTGAGGTTCGAGATCTGCCACGGCGTATCCGGTGTGCACTACCCGGAGGACACCGGGCGGGAACTGCACGCGGTCTACCCGTTGTACTCCATCACCCACAACCGCACCATGCGCCTGGAGGTGGCGGTGGCCGACGCGGACCCGCACATCCCCTCGCTGACGGCGATCTACCCGGCCAACGATTGGCACGAGCGGGAGGCATGGGACCTGCTCGGCATCATCTTCGACGGACACCCGGGCCTGTCCCGGATCCAGATGCCCGACGACTGGCCCGGGCACCCGCAGCGCAAGGACTACCCGCTGGGCGGGATAGAAGTCGAGTACAAGGGCGCGACAATCCCGGCCCCGGACGAGCGGAGGGCGTACAACTGATGTCTGCGACAGCAACGGGAGCGGCCTCCGACTTCGCCGAGGACGCCCGCGAGTACTCCGCCTCCGGTGGCGACTGGGACGAGATCGTCGATGCGGCCCAGCGCGCCGGTGACGAGCGGATCGTGGTCAACATGGGCCCGCAGCACCCCTCCACACACGGCGTGCTGCGGCTCATCCTGGAAATCGAGGGGGAGACGGTCACCGAGATCCGCGGTGGGATCGGATTCCTGCACACCGGGATCGAGAAGAACATGGAGTTCCGCACCTGGACCCAGGGCGTGACCTTCTGCACCCGGATGGACTACGTGGCCCCGTTCTTCCAGGAGGTGGGCTACTGCCTGGCGGTGGAGAAGCTCCTGGGTATCACCGACCAGGTCCCGGAGCGGGCGAGCCTGATCCGCGTCCTGCTGATGGAACTGAACCGGGTGGCTTCCCACCTGATCGCGATCGGCACCGGCGGTAACGAACTGGGCGCCACCACGATGATGACCGTCGGCTTCCGGGGCCGCGAGGAGATCCTGCGGATCTTCGAGGCGATCACCGGCCTGCGGATGAACCACGCCTACGTGCGTCCCGGCGGCGTGGTCCAGGACCTGCCCGGCGGACTGCCCGCCCTGGTGCGGGAGAAGATCCCCGAGATCCACCGCTCGATCGCCGAGCAGGAGAAACTGGTCCTGAAGAACCCGATCTTCATCGGCCGTTCCCAGGGCGTGGGTGTGCTGCCGCTGGCCGGCGCCGTCGCGCTGGGCACCACCGGGCCGCTGCTGCGCTCGGCCGGTGTGCCCTTCGACCTGCGCCGGGCCCAGCCCTACTGCGGATACGAGACCTACGACTTCGAGGTCCCCACCTCCACCGACGCCGACGCCTACTCCCGCACGGTGCTGCGGTTCGCCGAGATGCGCGAGTCACTGAAGATCGTCCAGCAGGTCCTGGACCGTCTGGAGGCCCAGGACCGCCAGGGCAAGCACCCGGTGATGGTGGCGGACAAGAAGATCGCCTGGCCCGCCCAGCTCTCCGTCGGCAGTGACGGGCAGGGCAACTCCATGGATCACATCCGCCACATCATGGGCACCTCGATGGAGGCTCTGATCCACCACTTCAAACTGGTAACCGAGGGCTTCCGGGTCCCAGCCGGTCAGGTGTACAGCCAGATCGAGCACCCCAAGGGCACCCTGGGCGTGCATCTGGTCTCCGACGGCGGCACCCGGCCCTACCGGGCGCACTTCCGTGACCCCTCGTTCAACAACCTGCAGGCGCTGGGCATGATGTGCGAAGGCGGCAGCATCGCCGACGTCGTCATCGCGGTGGCCTCCATCGACCCCGTGATGGGAGGGGTGGACCGTTGATGACTCCGCACAAGGGTGAGTACCCAGCGGACGTGCGGGCGCGGCTGGACGCCGACGCACGCGAGATCGTCTCGCGCTATCCGCAGGCCCGCTCCGCGCTGCTCCCGCTGCTGCACCTGGTGCAGTCCGAGGACGGCTACATCAGCCCGGCCGGCATCCACTTCTGCGCCGAGGTGCTGGGCCTGGCCCAGTCGTCGGTCTCGGCGGTGGCCACGTTCTACTCCCAGTACAAGCGTCGTCCCAACGGCGACTACACCGTCGGGGTGTGCACCAACACCCTGTGCGCGGTGATGGGTGGGGACATCATCTTCGACCGGCTCTCGGAGCACCTGGACATCGGTCACGACGAGACCACCGAGGACGGCAAGATCACGCTGGAGCGCCTGGAGTGCAATGCCGCGTGCGACTTCGCCCCGGTGATGATGATCAACTGGGAGTTCTTCGACAACCAGACACCAGCCTCGGCGGTGGAGGTCGTCGACGCGATCCTGGCCGGTGAGGACGTGCGCCCCACGCGCGGCTCCGACCGGGTGGCCACCTTCAAGGAGACCTCCCGGGTGCTGGCCGGTTTCGACGACGGTCGCGCCAACGAGGGCACTGCGGGCGGCCCGGCCACGATGGTCGGCCTGGAACTCGCCCGTAGCGAGGGTTGGCACGCCCCCGGTTACAGCGCCAGCGGAGGGACGAGGCGGCCGGAGGCCGACGACGGCGAGCCCGACGTGGGCGAGGCCGGCTCCAGTGCGGATCGCCCCCCGGTGTCCGCAGGCGACGTCAGCGCCAGCGGTCCTGGCGACCCGGAACCCCGCGGTGCCGGTGCGGACCTGGACGACGGCGGGGTGGAACCGGCGGCCGACGGGCGGAGCCCGGAACGTGACCAGGCTCAGGAGGGAACAGAACAATGACCACTCTCGCCCCCGTCCTCTCCGACATCTGGGACGCCGAGCGCCCCTGGACGATGGACTCCTACAACGAGAACGCTCATGGCTACGAGGCCTGGCGCACCGCGCTGAAGACCGATCCGGCCGACCTGATCAGCATGGTCAAGGACTCCGGCCTGCGTGGTCGCGGTGGTGCCGGATTCCCCACCGGTATGAAGTGGGGCTTCCTGCCCGAGCCCGATGGCGGCCCTCGCTACCTGGTGGTCAACGCCGACGAGTCCGAGCCGGGCACCTGCAAGGACATCCCGTTGATGATGGCCAACCCGCACTCCCTGATCGAGGGAGTGGCGATCACCTCCTTCGCCATCGGGTGCCATCACGCCTTCATCTACGTCCGTGGTGAGGTGGTCCACGTGTACCGCCGCCTGATGGCTGCCGTGGCCGAGGCTCGCGCAGCCGGGCTGCTCGGCACGAACATCCTGGGCACGGGCTTCGACTTGGAGGTCACCGTGCACGCCGGTGCCGGCGCCTACATCTGTGGTGAGGAGACCGCGCTGCTGGACTCCCTGGAAGGCCGTCGCGGCCAGCCCCGGCTGAAGCCCCCGTTCCCCGCCGTGGCTGGTCTGTACGCGCGTCCCACGGTGGTCAACAACGTGGAGTCGATCGCCTCGGTGCCCGGGATCGTCCGTAACGGTGGCGACTGGTTCGCCTCGATGGGAACCGAGCGCTCCAAGGGGCACGGCCTGTTCTCCCTGTCCGGTCACGTCACGAGACCCGGCCAGTACGAGGCGCCGCTGGGTATCACGCTGCGGGAACTGCTGGAGATGGCCGGCGGTATCCGGGACGGGCACCGGTTGAAGTTCTGGACCCCCGGGGGATCCTCCACGCCGATCCTCACCGATGAGCACCTCGACATCCCACTGGACTTCGAGGAGGTCGGTGGGGCCGGGTCGATGCTGGGTACCCGGGCGTTGATGATCTTCGACGAGACCACCTCGGTGGTCCGGGCGGTGTCGCGCTGGACCGACTTCTACGCCCACGAGTCGTGCGGCAAATGCACCCCGTGCCGCGAGGGCACCTTCTGGATGAAGGCCATCCTGCACCGTCTCGAGGCCGGTCAGGGCACCGAGGCCGACGTGGACACCCTGCTCGATGTGGCCCACGAGATCGACGGCCGGTCCTTCTGCGCCCTGGGTGACGGTGCCGCGCAACCGATCAAGAGCGGGATCAAGTACTTCCGTGAGGAGTTCGAGCAGGGGGTGCACACCCCGGCCTGGGAGTTGTTCCCCTACGAAGCCAACGCTGTGTTCTCAGGAGTCACCCGATGACGGCAACCACGTCCAGTTCCGCCTCCGGCGACGTTGCTCCGGAGCCGGAGGTCACTTTCACCATCGACGGTGTCGAGGTCGGTGTGCCCAAGGGCACCCTGGTGATCCGCGCCGCTGAGCAGGTGGGGATCCAGATCCCCCGGTTCTGCGACCATCCGCTGCTCAAGCCTGCCGGCGCCTGCCGCCAGTGCCTGGTGGAAGTCTCGGCGCCGGACCGGGAAGGCAACCTGCGGCCGATGCCCAAGCCGCAGACCTCCTGCACCCTGGAGGCCACTCCCGGCATGGTGGTCTCCACCCAGCACTCCTCCCCGGTGGCGGACAAGGCCCAGCACGCCCAGATCGAGTTCCTGCTGGTCAACCACCCGCTGGACTGCCCGGTCTGTGACAAGGGCGGTGAGTGCCCGCTGCAGAACCAGGCGATGAGCAACGGAGCGCCGGAGTCGCGGTTCCTGGACATCAAGCGCACCTTCCCCAAGCCGATCAAGATCTCCACCGAGATCCTGTTGGACCGGGACCGGTGCATCCTGTGCCAGCGGTGCACCCGGTTCCAGGACGAGATCGCCGGCGACCCCTTCATCGAACTGCAGGGCCGCGGCGGCGGTGCACCCGGGATGGAAGTGCACTCGCTGCACGGACAGCAGATCGGCACCTTTGACGAGGCCGTGCTCGGGTTCATCCCGCGCGGTGAGGATGAGGCACCGGACTACGCCGACGGCACCGATCTGGCCGGACCCGGCGGGGCCGCGGGGGTTCGCGGTGGAGCGGTGCGGTCGGTGGGCGCTGCGGCGACCGATGTCTCCGGCCGACCCTTCTCCTCCTACTTCTCCGGCAACACCATCCAGATCTGCCCGGTGGGTGCGCTGACCTCAGCCACCTACCGGTTCCGTTCGCGCCCCTTCGACCTGGTCTCGAGCCCTTCGATCGGTGAGCACGACGCGTGTGGTTCGGCGATCCGGGTCGACCATCGGCGTGGCGTGGTGCTACGCCGTCTCGCCGGTGATGACCCGGTGGTGAACGAGGAGTGGATCACCGACAAGGACCGTTTCGCCTTCACCTGGCAGAACGCCCCGGATGTGCTCGAGGCACCGATGGTGCGCGATGAGGAGACCGGGGAACTGGTCGCCACCAGTTGGTCCGAGGCGCTGGCGGTAGCCGCCGAAGGGCTGCAGCGTGCCCGCAGCGCCGGGGGCGTGGGCGTACTGCCCGGCGGTCGGCTGACCCTCGAGGACGGCTACGCCTGGTCCAAGTTCGCCCGGGTGGTGCTGGGCACCAATGATGTGGACTTCCGCGCCCGCGTTCACAGCGACGAAGAGGTACAGTTCCTCGGCCACCACGTGGCGGGCTCGGAGATGGACGTGACCTTCTCCGACCTGGAGCGCGTACCCAGGGTGCTGCTGGTGGGCCTGGAGCCGGAGGACGAGGCCGGCACCATCTTCCTGCGCCTGCGCAAGGGGGTGCTGGCCGGGAGGGTCCACGTGACCACCATCGCGCCGCTGGCCTCCCGGGGTACCACGAAGATGCGCGCCGACCTGATCTCCACCACCCCCGGTGGGGAGGCTCAGGTGCTCGACGCGCTGGCCGGTACCGTCGGCCTCGATGAGGCCGGTTCGGAGATCCCCGCCGATCTCGCCGAGGCCCTGGCCGAACCGGGCGTGGTGGTGCTGGCGGGTGAACGACTCGCCGCGAGCCCCGGTGCACTGAGTGCGCTGCTGCGTTACTCCCGGGCGCGTCAGGCCCGGCTGGCCTGGGTGCCACGGCGTGCGGGTGACCGTGCGGCTGTCGAGGCGGGCCTCCTGCCCACCCTGCTGCCGGGTGGGCGTCCGGTGACCGATGCCGAGGCCCGGGTCGACCTGGCCGCGCTGTGGGGGTCGGACTCCCTGCCCCAGACCCTCGGACGTGACCACACCCAGATCCTTGCCGCCGCCGGTTCCGGCGAACTGGGCGGTCTGCTGGTCGGCGGCGTGGACCTGTCCGACCTGCCCGATCCTGCCGGGTCGGAGCGAGCCATCCGGGACGCCGGTTTCGTCGTCCAGCTCGAGGTCCGGCACTCCCTGGTGACCCCCCACGCCGATGTGGTGTTGCCGGTGGCGCCGCCGACGCGCAAGTCCGGCACCTTCCTGACCTGGGAAGGCCGCCCGCGTCCGTTCGAGGAGGTCTTCACCTCGCACGACATCTCCGATGCCCGGGCGCTGGACCTGCTGGCCCGCCAACTCGGTGTCGAGCTCGGCACCGGATCGGTGACCGAGATCCACCATGAACTCGCCGAACTCGGAGGCTGGTCCGGAGCCCGGATCCTGGCTCCGGACACCGCGGCGGACACCACGCGGCTGCCGCGCGCCGGTACCGAGGCGGTCCTGGCCACCTGGCGGTTGATGCTCGACGCCGCTCGCGGCCAGGACGGCGAGCCGCACCTGGCCGGAACGGCTCACCGGCCGGTGGTACGGATGTCGGCCCGGACCGCCGAGGCCGCAGGTGTGGCCGGAGCGGGCAAGGTGACGGTAGCCGGCCCGAAGGGGTCGATCACGCTGCCACTGGTCATCACACCGATGCCGGACCAGGTGCTGTGGTTGCCGCAGCATTCCCCGGGTTCCTCGGTACACCGGATGCTCGGCGTGACCGCCGGTCAGTCGGTCACCGTCAGTGCCGTAACTGCGGAGGTCAGGTCATGAGCCCCGTCCAACTCCTCGCCCAGTCCGCGCCGGCGGCCCCGGCGTCGGACTTCAGCAACGACTCGATCGGGCTGATGATCGGCAAGGCCGTGGCGATCCTGCTGTTCCTGCTGCTCTCGGTGCTCTTCGCGCTGTGGTTCGAGCGCCGCGTCATCGCACGCATGCAGCAGCGCCTGGGCCCGAACGTGCGCGGGCCCTGGGGCCTGGTGCAGTCCATCCCGGACGCGCTGAAGCTGGTGCTGAAGGAGGACATCACCGTCAAGGGCGCAGACAAGGTGATCTACTTCATCGCGCCGCTGATCTCGGTGGTCACTGCGTTCCTGGTCTTCGCCGTGATCCCGTTCGGGCCCGAGGCGCGGATCCCGTTCACCGACATCGTCACCCCGCTCCAGTTGACCGACCTACCCGTCGCGGTGCTGTACTTCTTGGGCGTGACGGCCCTGGGCGTGTACGGCATCGTCCTGGGCGGCTGGTCGTCCGGGTCGACGTACCCGCTGCTGGGCTCGGTGCGCTCCACCGCCCAGGTGATCTCGTACGAACTGAGCATGTCGCTGGCCCTGGTCAGCGTGCTGATCGTGTCCGGCTCGATGGCCACCTCCCAGATCGTGGCCGCGCAGGAGACCACCTGGTGGGTGTTCGCGCTGCTGCCCGCCTTCGTCGTGTACTTCATCTCGATGGTCGGCGAGGTCAACCGGCTACCGTTCGACCTGCCCGAGGCCGAGGGGGAACTGGTCGCCGGTTACCAGACCGAGTACTCCTCGATGAAGTTCGCCTGGTTCTACCTGGCCGAGTACATCAACATGCTGAACGTCTCGGCGATCATGGTCACCGTCTTCTTCGGGGGCTGGCGGGCACCCTGGCCGATCTCCCAGATCAACGACGGCATGTTCAACGAGGGCTGGTGGCCGGTCCTGACCTTCGTCATCAAACTGTGGATGGCGATGTTCGTGTTCGTGTGGCTGCGCGGGACACTGCTGCGCTTCCGGTACGACCAGTTCATGCACTTCGGCTGGAAGGTGCTGATCCCGGTCTCCCTCGTCTGGGTGATCGTGGTCGCCGTGTGGCAGGCCGTCCAGCAGTTCACCGTGGTGGGCACCTACGACCTGCGCACCTGGTTGTTCGCCGGAGCCGGCGTGCTGCTGGCGATTGCGCTGGTCCTGGCATTGTTGCCGGAGAAGAAGAAGGACGAGGAGGTCTCCTCCGGTCCCGAGTTCACCGACGCCGCGCGGCGCAAGCAGGTAGCCACCACCGCTGAGGGCGAGACGGAGGGCGAGTACTTCGACGCGTTCGCCGGGGGATTCCCGGTGCCGCCGCTGCCCGGGCAGAAACTCCCGCCGTCGCCACGCAAGATCAAGGTCGCTACGCCGGCCGGTGAGACCGACGGGGGCGCGCAAGCGTCCACCGCCGGCACGGACCCGGACGACCAAGCCCCCGACAGCAAGGAGAGCAACGATGGCTGAGCAGGGCAAGGACAAGGAAGTTGCACGGGATGAAGTGGCCGGACGGGGTCAGGACGTGGACCGCGCGGGCGGCAAGCCGGCGGCGCAGCAGTTCGACGTCGACGCCGACCTGGACAAGAATGCCCTCCAGCAGTTGTTCGCCCCCGTGGCCGGATTCGGGGTCAGCCTGTCGACCATCTTCCGTCCCACCGCTACCGAGCAGTACCCGTTCGAGAAGGTCGGCACCTTCCCGCGGTACCACGGCCGTCACCAGCTCAACCGGTACGCCGACGGACTGGAGAAGTGCATCGGGTGCGAACTGTGTGCCTGGGCCTGCCCGGCGGACGCGATCTACGTCGAGGCCGCCAACAACGCCCCCGGCGCCCAGTACTCGCCCGGGGAACGGTACGGGCGGGTTTACCAGATCAACTACCTGCGCTGCATCTTCTGCGGCTACTGCATCGAGGCCTGCCCCACCCGGGCGCTGACTATGACGAACGAGTTCGAACTGGCCAGCACCAACCGGGCGGACATGATCTACGAACGTCAGGACCTGCTCGCACCCGTGGCCGACGGGATGCTCTCCTCGCCGCACCCGATGGCGCCCGGGACCACCGACGTCGACTACTACCAGGAGAAGATCACCGGACCCACCACCGAACAGGTGGACTGGGTGCGTGAGCACCGGCCCGACGACCCGTCGCTGGAGGGCGCCGCCAAAGCCGCCGGCGCGGGGACCGGCGAACGGGACGAGGATCTCGCCGCCAGCCGCTCGAAGAAGGGATCCGGGCGATGAACCTGATCGCACAGACCGGGCTGGAGATCTCCACCGGTGAGGCTGTGCTGTTCTGGGTGCTGGGTCCGTTCTCGGTGCTGGCTGCCCTGAGCCTGGTGTTCAGCCGCCGCCCCGTGCGGATCGCGGTGGCGATGGCCGGGGTGCTGGTCAGCCTGGCCATCTTCTACATCATGAACGAGGCGTTCTTCCTGGGCGTGGCCCAGATCGTGGTCTACACCGGCGCCATCATGATGCTGTTCCTGTTCGTGATCATGCTCGTGGGTGTGGACGCCTCGGAATCGCGCAGGGAACCGCTGGTCGGTCAGCGCTGGATGGCCGGGGCGGTCGCGCTGGGCCTGCTCCTGCTGCTGGTGGCGATCGGCGCCCGGGTCGCGATTCCCGCCGGCGCCGGGTTGGCCGAGGCCAACGCCGAGACGAACGCGGTGGGCGTGGCCAAGTTGATCTTCGGACAGTACGTCTACGTCTTCGAGCTCACCGCGGCGCTGCTCATCACCGCCGCGGTCGGGGCGATCATCTACACCCACCGGCAGCGCGTGGAGCCCAAGGTCGGACAGGCCGAGCTTGCCGAGCGTCGCCTGGCCGCCTTCGCCGCGGGCACTGGTACGGTCGCACCGCGGCCGTCGCCGGGTGTCTACGCACGCCACAACTCTGCGGACATGCCGGCACTGGATGCCAGCGGTGAGCCGATCGAGGACTCGGTCACCACGGTGCTGCGCATCCGCGGCCAGAGCGCACAGGTCGACATCTCCGAGATGGATGAGATCGAGGCCACGGCGGAGACCACCAGCACCAGGGAGATTGACGGATGAGCCTGACCCATTACCTGGTCCTGGCCGGGATCCTGTTCGTCGTCGGCGGTGTGGCCGTGATGGTTCGCCGCAACGCCCTGGTGGCGTTCATGGGCGTGGAGTTGATGCTCAACGCCGGAAACCTGGTCCTGGTCACTTTCGCCCGGATGCACGGCAACCTGCACGGACAGGTGTTGGCATTCTTCGTCATGGTCGTGGCCGCCGCCGAGGTGGTCATCGGGTTGGCGATCATCGTGGCCATCTTCCGAACACGCGGGTCGGCGTCGATCGATGACGTCGCCCTGCTGAAGAACTAAGGGGTCTGCGGCGTGGACATTCTGAACCTTGCCTGGCTGCTGGTGGCGATCCCGCTGGTCAGTTCCACTGTGCTGCTGCTCCTGGGGCGCCGGTCCGACGGCTGGGGCCACTGGTTGGGCGTGCTGTCCTCAGCGGTCCCGGCGGTGCTGGCGATCTGGATGCTGGCGGAGATGCTGGGCGCCTCGGCGACCGAGCGCAGTACGCGCGTGCACCTGTTCGACTGGATCAACGCCGGGGACTTCACCGTGCAGGCCGGGCTGCTGGTCGACCCGCTCTCGGTGACCTTCGCCCTGCTGATCACCTTCGTGGGCACCCTGATCCACATCTACTCGGTGGGTTACATGGCCGCCGACCCCGATCGGCGGCGCTTCTTCGCCTACCTGAACCTGTTCATCGCGGCGATGCTGCTGCTGGTCCTCGGGGACTCCTTCGCCCTGCTCTTCGTGGGCTGGGAGGGCGTGGGCCTGGCCTCCTACCTGCTCATCGGCTTCTGGAACGCCCGCACCGAGTACGCGGTCGCGGCGAAGAAGGCCTTCGTGATGAACCGCGTGGGTGACATGGGCCTGCTGGTGGCGATGATGGCGATGTTCGCCACCTTCGGCTCGGTGGACTATGAGACGGTCTTCGGCGCCGTGGAGGGCGCGAACGAGGGTGTCCTGACCGCGATCGGGCTGCTGCTGCTGCTGGGCGCTTGCGGCAAGTCCGCACAGGTTCCGCTGCAGGCCTGGCTCGGGGACGCGATGGCCGGCCCCACCCCGGTATCGGCGTTGATTCACGCCGCCACCATGGTCACCGCCGGTGTGTACCTGATCGTGCGCGCCGGGACGATCTTCGAGGCCGCCCCCGTGGCCCAACTCGTCGTGGTCATCGTGGGTGCCGTCACGCTGCTCTTCGGAGCGATCGTGGGTTGTGCCAAGGACGACATCAAGAAGGTCCTGGCGGCCTCCACGATGTCCCAGATCGGGTACATGATGCTGGCGGCCGGACTGGGCCCGGTGGGGTACGCGTTCGCGATCTTCCACCTCATCACGCACGGGTTCTTCAAGGCCGGGCTGTTCCTGGGCGCCGGGTCGGTCATGCACGGCATGAACGACGACGTGAACATGCGTCACTTCGGTGCGTTGCGCACCTCGATGAAGATCACCTGGGCCACCTTCGCGCTGGGCTGGCTGGCCATTCTCGGCGTCCCGCCGTTCTCCGGCTTCTGGTCCAAGGACAAGATCATCGAGGCTGCGTTCACCGGATCGGGCTGGCAGCCCTGGGTCTTCGGCATCGTGACGTTGCTCGGGGCCGGGATCACCGCCTTCTACATGTCCCGGTTGTACTTCATGACCTTCCACGGCAAGGGTCGCTGGCACGAGCCCGGGCAGGACGGCCCGGGCCCCGAGCGCAAACCGCACGAGTCCGGTGCGCTGATGACGGTGCCGATGATCGTCCTGGCCGCTGGGTCGGTGGGCCTGGGCCTGGTGCTGTACCAGGGTGTGCCGTTCCTGGAGTTCCTGGCGCCCGTGACCTCCGACCCTGGTCACCTGGAGCCGGTGCTGCCGGTATGGCTGCTGATCACGCTCACCCTGGTGCTGGTCGCGATCGGTGTGGCGATCGCCTGGTTGCAGTTCGGTGCCCGGGACGTCCCGCTCGAGGCGCCGGAGGGTTCGGTGCTCACCCGCGCGGCCCGGGCAGACCTGTACGGCGACGCGATCAACGAGACCCTGGCGATGCGCCCCGGCCAGGCCCTGACCCGCACGTTGGTGGCGACCGACCGGGACGTCATCGACGGTGCAGTGCACCGCCTTGCCGGTAACACCACCGGGCTGGGGCAGTGGTTGCGACGGTTGCAGAGCGGTTACGCGCGCAGTTACGCCGTCACCATGACGATCGGTGTGATCGTGGTCCTTGTCCTCGTCCTCGCCACGCGAGTCTGAGCCGGAGGAAGATACATGTTCGGACTTGAAGACTTCCCCTGGCTGACGGCGATGATCGCCGTGCCGGCGGTGGCAGGTGTGGCGGTGTGGCTGCTCAAGCCACTGCGCCGGATCGCCCGCCCGATCGGCCTGGTCGTCAGCCTGGTGGTGCTCGGGGGTGGGGTGGTGATGGCCACCGGCTTCGATGTCGGCTCGGCCGACCAGGTGCAGATGGGCACCACCGCCTCGTGGATCCCGGCGCTGGGGATCAGTTACGACGTCGGCGTGAACGGGATGGGCCTGTCCCTGGTGCTGCTGGCGGCCCTGCTGGTGCCCATCGTGCTGGTGGCCGCGTGGAACGAGGTACGTGCACCCGGACGGGTGGCCGTGACCACTTCCAGCGGCGCCTCCGTCGAGGCAACCGGTGATGCGGTCGACACCGAGGCGCTGGAGAGCCGGCAGGCCACGTTCGTCGGCCTGATCCTGATCCTGCTCGCGCTGATGGTGCTGGTATTCGCCGCGCGTGACCTGTTCCTGTTCTACCTTGCCTTCGAGGCGATGCTGATCCCGGTGTACTTCCTGATCGGCGTCTTCGGTGGCCCCGACCGCCGGGCGGCGGCGGTGAAGTTCCTCATCTACTCCCTGGCCGGTGGGCTGATCATGCTCGCCGGGTTGGTCGTGGTCTTCGCCCAGACCTGGGGTGACGCCGAGGGGATGCGGATGGACAACCTCTCCGACGTCTTCGCGGACAACCCGACCATGGGCATGTGGGTCTTCCTGTCCTTCTTCGTGGCCTTCGCCGTCAAGGCGCCGATGGTGCCGGTGCACACCTGGCTGCCCGACTCGGCCGCGCAGGCGACCCCGGGCACCTCCACCCTGCTGGTCGGAGTACTCGACAAGGTCGGGACCTTCGGGATGATCGCGATCCTGCTGCCGATATTCCCCGGAGCGGCCGCCCAGGCGGCGCCGGTGATCATGGTGCTGGCGGTGATCTCGATCATCTACGGTGCGTTGCTGGCCCTGGGGCAGAACGACCTGATGCGGATGATCGCCTTCACCTCGGTGTCCCACTTCGGGTTCATCGTGCTGGGCATCTTCGCCGGCACCCAGACCGCCATGGTCGGTTCGATGCTGTACATGCTCGCACACGGGCTGTCCACCGCCGCGATGTTCCTGATCGCCGGGTTCCTCATCCAGCGCGGCCACAGCGCGGACATGCGGACCTACTCCGGGATGCAGCGCGTCACCCCGGTCCTGGCCGGTACCTTCCTGTTCGCCGGGCTGAGCACCTTGGCCCTGCCGGGTCTGAGCGGGTTCATCCCCGAGTACCTGGTGCTGATCGGCAGCTACGAGGCACACCCGGCCTGGGGTGCCGCAGCGGTGATCGGTGTGGTCCTGGCTGCGCTGTACATCCTGATGGCCTACCAGCGCGTGTTCACCGGCCCGATTCCCGGACCGCCCGAGGGTCGGACCCTCGGGCTGCCGGCGCGGGCCGGCCTGAGCGACCTGGTGGCTCGGGAGAAGTGGCTGCTGGTGCCCCTGGGCCTGGCCATCGTGTTCCTGGGCGTGTATCCCGCCCCGGTGCTGGACCTGTTGTCCGGCGTCGCTGATTCGTTCGCCTCGATCCTCGGGAGCGCCTGATGAACCCCTTCGAACCGCCGGTCGTGCAGTGGGGCGGGATCACCCCGGTCCTGATCGTGTTCGGCGCCGCCGTGCTCGGCGTGCTGCTGGAGGGGTTCCTGCCCCGCAAGGTCCGCCGGGTCGTGCAGGTGGTGCTGGCGATCGGTGCGCTCGGTGCGGCGCTGGTGGCGGTGGGCTGGCGCTGGAGCGTCGTCCAGGCCACCGGCCCCAGTGAGCTCATCGGTGGCGCGGTCATCGAGGACGGCCCGGCGCTGGCCACCCAGGCGGTGCTGCTGGTGTGCGCCCTGGTCGGTGTGCTGGTGATGGCCGATCGCGCCGGTGGTGAGGACGCCTTCACCGCCTCCGCATCCGCTGCCCCCGGCAGCCGGTACGAAGCACTCACCCGGACCAAGGGCCTGGTGCAGACCGAGGTGTTCCCGCTGACGTTGCTGGCGGTGACCGGGATGCTGGTCTTCCCGTCCTCGGGCACGCTGCTGACGCTGTTCATTGCCCTGGAGGTGCTGTCCCTGCCGCTGTACCTGCTCGCCGGGCTGGCTCGTCGGCGTCGGCTGCTGTCCCAGGAAGCGGCCCTGAAGTACTTCCTGCTCGGTGCCTTCGCCACAGCCTTCGTATTGATGGGTACCGCCCTGCTGTACGGCTACTCCGGGTCGTTGCGCTTGGACGAGATCGCTGCAGCGGTTCCGGCGATGGCGGGTATGGACGGATTCCTCCTCGCCGGGATCACCCTGGTGCTGGTGGGGCTGCTGTTCAAGATCGGTGCGGTGCCCTTCCACAACTGGGTGCCGGACGTGTACCAGGGCGCGCCCACCCCGGTTACCGGATTCATGGCCGCCTGCACGAAGATCGCCGCGCTGATGATCATGATGCGCCTGGTCTACGTCGTGGCGCCGGGGCTGGCCTGGGACCTGGGACCGATGCTCTGGGCGGTCGCGATCGCCACCATGGTGCTGGGCACCGTGCTGGCGTTGGTGCAGAGCGACGTCAAGCGGATGCTCGCCTACTCCTCCGTGGCGCACGCCGGGTTCCTGCTGCTGGGCGTCATCGCGCTGGACGCCTACGCCGTGCCGGCGGTGTTGTTCTACCTGCTGGCCTACGGCCTGGCCACTGTTGGCGCGTTCGCCCTGGTGACCCTGGTGCGCGAGCGTGATGCGGACGGCAACGTGACCGGTGAGGCCCTCTCGATGAACCAGTGGGCCGGGCTGGGGCGCACCAATCCGTGGTTGGCCGCGAGCATGGGCCTGTTCCTGCTGTCCTTCGCCGGCATCCCGCTGACGGGGGGGTTCATCGGCAAGTTCACCGTGTTCTACGCCGCCGTCGCCGGTGGGGCGTGGCCGCTGGTGGTGATCGCGGTATTGGCCAGCGCGGCCGCGGCGTTCTTCTACGTCCGGTTGATCGTGGCGATGTTCTTCACCGACCCGGGCCCGGAGACCGGGCGTAGCACCGTGGTCGTGCCCAGCGAGGGAATGACGGTGGTGGCCGTGGGGATCGCCGCGGTGGGGACGGTCCTGTTGGGTGTGCTGCCCGGACCTGTGCTGGACGTGCTGGGCGACGCCGCTATGTTCCTACTGTGACCACCACACCCCTCCCGCTCGGCGATCCCGACGTGGACGCCACGATCGGGGCCGAGCTGGCCGCCATCGAGGAGCGGCTGATCGAGATGGCTCAGTACAACGAGCCACTGATCGAGCAGGCCTCGGAGCACCTGATCGCCGCCGGCGGGAAGCGGATGCGCCCCGCGCTGGTGCTGTTGACCTCACTACTGGGAAAGGGCGTTGACGACCGCGTCCGGCAGGCCGCGCTGGCCACCGAACTCACCCACCTGGCCACGCTCTACCACGATGACGTGATGGACTCCGCACCGCTGCGTCGCGGTGCCCCGAGCGCCCACGAGGTGTGGGGCAACACGATGGCGATCCTGACCGGGGACCTGCTGTTCGCCCGCGCCTCTCGGCTGGTCTCCGAACTCGGCCCGGTTGCGGTGCGGATCCAGGCCGATGCCTTCGAGCGGCTGGTACTGGGCCAGATGCACGAGACCCTCGGCCCGCGGGAGGGCCAGGACCCGATCGAGCACTACCTGGGCGTGCTGGCGGACAAGACCGGATCGTTGATCGCGGCTGCGGCCCGGTACGGCACCTACTTCTCCGGCGCCGACGAGCAGGTGCAGGACGCCGCCGTGGCATACGGGGAGAAGGTCGGGGTGGCGTTCCAGCTCGCCGACGACGTGATCGACCTGTCCGCGGACACCGCCACCACCGGGAAGACTCCGGGCACGGACCTGCGCGAGGGCGTGGCCACGATGCCGGTCCTGCTACTCCAGGCCAGAGGGGAAGGACTGGACGCCGAGGGCCGGACGATCCTGACCGCGCTGGAGGGCGACCTCTCCGACGACGACGCCCTCGATGAGGTGGTGCAGCGGCTGCGTGCCCACGAGGTGACCGAGGAGGTGCGCGTCCTGGCCCGGCGGTGGGCTGCCGATGCGGTCGCCGACCTGGAGCCGGTCGCGGACTCGACCGCCCGGCGGGCCCTGGAGACCTTCGCCACCCTGCTGGTGGACCGCCTCGCCTGAACCGGCTACCCGGGCTGACCCGTCGCCGCAGTGCCGTTCCCGGCTCAGTGCTGGGAAGGGTTGTGGGAGAGTTGGACCACCTGGACGCCCTTTGCCCGGGTGACCAACTGGCCACGACCGGGCGGGCCGGGCTGGGGCTTGGCGGTACCGATCAGGGCTCCCTCGTCCTTGCTGCCCGAGAGCACCACCCCGGGGGCGGCAAGGTCCTTCAGGGACTGGATGATCGGCTCGAACATCGCCCTGCTGGCACCACCGGTGCGCCGGGTCAGGATCAGGTGCAGGCCCACATCGGAGGCTTGGGCCAGCAGCGGTTGCAGGGAGGCCACCGGGTTCCCGCTCGAGGTCGCCACCAGGTCGTAGTCGTCCACCAGCACGTACACCTCCGCGCCGCTCCACCAGGACCGTGCCCGCAACTGTGCGGGGGTCACGTCCGGGCCGGGCAGCCGGGTCCGCAGGTACTGCGCCACCGCGGCCAGCTCCTCCGTCGCCTGCTCTGCGGTGGTGAAGTACCCGGCCAGGTACTCCTCGGGGATCTCCGCGAGCATCGAGCGGCGGAAGTCCACCACGAAGATCTGCGCCTCCTTCGGGGTATGCAGGCGCTGCACCTCCTTGGCCATCCCGCGCAGGAACGAGGACTTGCCCGAACCGGAGTCGCCGAACAGGTACAGGTGGGAGTCGCTGCGCGGGTCGAACGCGACCGGTGCCAGGGCGGCCTCGTCGATGCCGAGCAGGATCTTGGCACGCTCGGTCTCGCCGGCCAGATCCAGGATCTCCTCGGCGGTGATCACCTCCGGTAGCAGCCGCAACTTCGGCGCCCGGGGCCCGGTCCAGGCCTCGTTCACCCGGGCGATGAGTTGTTCCACGCCTTCCCCGAGGGTCTCGGCGTCCCCGGAACCGTCGATCCGGGGCAGCGGAGTCAGCACGTGATGCTTGCTCACCACCAACCCGCGACCGGGCCGGTTCTTCGGCACGTTCTGGGCCACCCGGCGATCGAACTCCGAATCCATCGGATCACCCAATCGCAGTTCCACCCGAGTCCCGAACAGGTCCTTGACCTGGGTGCGGAAATCCATCCAGCGCCCGGTCGCGGCGACCAGGTGCATGCCGAAGGTCAACCCCCGGGCCGCGACCGCCTGGATCTCCATCTCCAGCCCATCGAACTCCGATCGCAGGGTCGGCCAGCCGTCCACGATGAGGAAGATGTCCCCGTAGCCGTCGTCGGCCCGGCCCTGGCGGCGGCGTTGCCGGTAGGTCTCCATCGAGTCGATCCCGTTCTCCCGGAAGTACACCTCCCGGTCGTTGACGAGCCCGACGATCTCGGCCAGGATCCGGCGCACCACGTCCGGTTCGGACCGGGTGGCCACTCCGGCCACGTGCGCCATGCCGGCCATCGGGGTGAACGTCCCGCCCCCGAAGTCCATCACGAAGAACTGCACTTCCAACGGGCTGTGTGTCAGCGCCAACCCGGTCAGCACGCTGCGGGCCACGGTGGACTTTCCGCTGCGCGGTCCTCCCACGATCGCCATGTGGCCACCGGCACCGGACAGGGAGATGGACAGGGTGTCCCGGCGCTGTTCCAGCGGGCGGTCCACGATGCCCAGCGGGAAGGTCAGCGCACCGGAGTTGCGCCAGGACGGCGAGATGAGGCCGAGGTCGGCGTCGGTGGTCAGATCCGGCATCATCTGGTCGTAAGTGGAGGGGGTCACCAACGGTGGCAACCACACCTGGTGGGCCGGAGGGCCCTGCCCCTTCATCCGTTGCACCGCGATGTCGAACGTGACGCGCTTCTCCTCCGGCTCGTTGCTTCCGACCGGTTCGGGTTCGTCCCGGGTCTCGGGCAGCAACACCGGAGCAGCGGTGTAGGGCTCCAACCGGATCTGCTGGGGTGCCGCCGCGGTGCGCGCCTGCCCGGCGACCCGCCGTCGGGTCCTCGGCGGCGCTGACACGTACGCGGCCCTGAACTGGATCAGGGTGGAGGCGTCGGGCTTGAGGAACCCGTGGCCGCCGCCGCCGGGCAGTTCGAACGCGTCGGGCACCCCGATCACCGCCCGGGAGTCCGCACCGGAGAACGTCTTCAACCCGATCCGGTAGGACAGGTGCGACTCCAGGCCCCGCAGGCGGCCCTCCTCCAGCCTCTGGGTGGACAGCAGCATGTGCATCTGCAGCGACCGCCCCAGCCGGCCGATCGCCACGAACAGTTCGGTGAACTCGGGTTTGGCGGCCAACAACTCGGAGAACTCGTCGGCCACGATCAGCAGCGCGGGCAGCGGCTCCAGGTCGGTGCGCCCACCCTTGCGAGCCTTCTCGTAGTCGGCCACATTCGCGAAGTTGCCCGCCGAGCGCAGCAGTTCCTGACGACGCACCATCTCACCCTTGAGGGCGTCCTGCATGCGATCCACCAGCGTCAGTTCCTCGCCGAGGTTGGTGATGATCGCCGAGACGTGCGGCATGTCCGCCATGCCGGCGAAGGTGGCCCCACCCTTGAAGTCCACCAGCACGAAGTTCAGGTCCTCGGAGGAGTGCGTCATCGCCAGGGCCAGCACCATGGTGCGCAGCACCTCCGACTTGCCCGAACCGGTGGCTCCGATCAGCAAGCCGTGCGGGCCCATTCCCTGCTGCGCCGACTCCTTGATGTCCAGGGCCAGCGGCTGCCCGTGGCTGGTCAGGCCGATCGGCACCCGGAGCCGGTCGCGGGGCAGGCGTGGCTTCCAGGCCACCTTCGGGTCGAAGTCGCGTACGTCGGGTTGGCCGAGCAGATCGGTCAGTTCGGCCGAGACCGCCTGTTTGGAGGTGGACTCCTCACCGCCGGAGACCAGCATCGGCATCAGTCGGCGAGCGGTGGCCTCGGCCTGCGGGATGGACATCTCATCGGCCAGGCCCCGCAACGGCGGGTGGCCCCGATGCAGCACCTGCAACGGCACCCGGCCACGATCGGGGCCGCTGGCGATCCGGGGGTGCAGCAGCAACCGCAACGTGTTCCAGTCGGTCAGTTCCTCCCAGGTTTCCGGCAGTTCCAGCACCGTGATCCCGCTGACCCCCTCCTCGGTGATGAGGGCGTTGCCGGCCGGGACGTGCCCGCCGTCGAGCACGATCACCACGTGTGGTTCGGTCGTGGCACCACCGCGCTGGAACCGGGGGCGATCCGGCAGTCCCGCGGGCAGCAGTGACTCCACCTCCGCCAGGGACTCACCCACCATCCGGGCCGCCCCCACACCGTCGCGCTCGGCCCCGGAATGGGCGTGCGGCAGCCACTTGACCCACTCCCAGTCGGCTTGTACCGCCGCGGCGGCCACCACCGCGATCTGCAGTTGCGCAGGCTCGACGAACGTGGCCAGATGCATGAGCATCGCCCTGGCCTGGGCGCGTGCGCTCTGTTCGTCACCGGCGATCTGCACCCGCGCCACATCGCGCAGGTCGATCGAGTCCGGTAGGCCCGGCTGCTCGGCGTGGGTGAGCAGGAACCTGTGCGCGGCGCTGGCGGCGACCGGGTCGAGTTGGGACACCGGTGAACTCTGCGGTGCCTCCAGCGTCATCGCCAGGGGCTGGGTGGAGCGGCCCACGCGCACCCGGAGCAGATCGGCATCGCCGCTGTCCCGTTCCCAGACCCGGGTGCGGTCCTCGGCGAGCATCACCAGCGCATCGGGTTCGGGCAGGAACCATTGCAGGAACCGACGCTGCCGGCGGGCGGCGGAACGGACCGTGGCGCGCATCTCGGCCAGGTAGGCCAGGTACTCCCGCCGCATGTCGGTGACCTCGCGGGCGTGCTGGCTCTTCTGCCGCCAGATGTTCATTCCCACCATGGACAACGCCATGAACAGGAACATCCCACCCATCAGGTAGATCCGGTTACCGGTTCCCTGGCTGAAGGAGATCATCGCGATCGAGCCCATCGACCCGACCATCGGCAACGCCGTCATCAGCGTGTTCGAGGCACCTTCGGGCTTGATCAGTTCCGGTGGGGGCTGCAACTGGAGGTGTCCGGTGGGTGCCTTGGGCGGGCTGAGGCGCTCTGCTTGTGCAGTCACCGTCACGACCTCCATCCCCTCAGGACAACCTCGGTCAAGACTAGTATGGGAACGGCCGGTTTCAGGCATGCCCAGCGCTGAGTGGGGGTCAGGTGAGTACGTCGACGGCGTTGCTGCGCGTGGCGCTGCTGACCGGGTCGGGCAGGTTGGATCTGGCCGTGACGCCCGAGGCCCGCCTGGCCGATATCCTGCACAGCGCCGGGATCGACGCCGAGGCCACGATGGTCACCTCGACCGCCGGTACCGAGATCGACCTGCAGGCCCCGATCGCGGAGGAGATCTCCGACGGCGCCGTGCTCAGTGTGGTCGCCGACGACCGCACCACTCCTGCCCGGCCCGGGCGCGCCGCCGCTACGCCCTCCCGGTTCCGGCGGTGGCCGGCCGGTCTGGCCGGTTGGGTCGTGTGCGGGCTCGGGCTCGCGCTGTGCGTGGTGATCGTGGCCTCCCACGCGGCGAACCTGCTCGCCGGGGCTGCGCCGTACCCCCGTTGGTTGGGGCTGGGCGCCCCGGTTCTACTCGGCGCAACCGGGGTGCTGCTCGCCGTCCGCCGGCTGCCACTGGACGGTGGTGCAGCCCGCAGCGGGGCGGGGCCCGACGGCCCGCCGGCGCGGGAACCGGGGCGATCCGACGGCGCCGCAGCCGGCGACCTGAGCGGCCGGGCCGACCATGGGCTGCTGGATGAGACGGTGCTGGCCCCGGTGTTCGGTTTCGCGTCGGGGTTCCTGGTCGCCGAGCCCGGACAGTACGGGGCGCTGCGCCTGGGTCTGGTGCTGGCGCTGCTCAGCGCCTCGGTGCTGGCGGTGCTGCGATACGCCGTCAGCCGGCGCGAGATGGCCCCCTCCCACGGGATCGCCGCGGTGCTGGCCGGGGTATGGACGGCGGTTGCGGCCCTGTTCGCCCTGGCGCTGCTGCTTGACCTTCCTGCCTATGTGGTGCCTGCGCTCATCCTGGGCGCGGCCCCGCTGATGATCCGGTCGATGCCGAGCGCGGCGTTGGACATCCCGGAGGAGCAGGCGCTGGACATGCCCTTCCTGGCCCGGACCGCGATGTCGGTGCGGGGAGTGCTGCCGCGTTCCCCGGCCCGAGTGCGCATCGACCACGTCTCCCGGCGGATCCGTCAGGCCGAGCACCGGGAGCGTGCCGGGATGATCTCGGCGAGTGTGCTGGTGGCCGCGATGATCCCGGTGGTGCTGGCCGGTTACGAACCCGGCGGCCTGCGCGGCTGGGGCACGGTGGCCCTGGTGGCGTTGCTGGTGCTGTTCCTGACGTTGGCTCCACGCTCCTTCCGGCGGCCGGCGGACAAACTCCCCCCGCGTCTGGCCCTGTTCAGCGTGTTGGTCCAGTTGGCGGTGGGGGTGCACTGGTTCCCCGACGCGCTGGCCTGGGGACTCGTGTTGATCGTGGCTGCGGTGGGGTTCGCGTTCCTGGCGGTTCCGCTGGCCCGCGGGTACCGCTCCGTGCGCTTTTCCAGGATGGGCGACATCCTCGAGGCGATCACGGTGGGGCTGGTGCTCCCGGCGGCGTTGCTGGCGGCCGGTGCGGTGGAGGGATTGCAGACGTTGACTGCCCGGTAGCGGCATTAGACTCCACACCAGCGAGCAGGACGGGGGTTGGTGCGAATGAGCGTGCAGGTGGCGTCCGCGCCGCAGGTGGACATGGGTCGTGCCGCAGGCCCCTTGCCGGCATGCGGTCCGGGCCGGCGCATTCTGGCCCACAGCATCGACCTGGCCGCGGTCGGCGCGGTGACCGCGGTAGCCTACCTGCCCACCGGAAGTGTGCTGCTGGGGGCGGTGGTGCTGCTGGAGGCGGCCCTGGGTCTGGCGGTCTGGGAAGCGCGATCCGGCCGCACCCTGGGCAAGCACCTACTCGGTGTTCGTGCCGCACAGGCCCGGACGGACTACGCCCCCGGCCTACGCCGCGGCATGGTGCGCTCACTGCTGCTCGGCGCCTCCCATGCGGTGGTCCTGGTGGGTCAGTTCCTCCTGATCGCCACCACGGTGCTGGACCGCACGGGAAGGGGCCAGGCCTGGCACGACCGCGTCGCGGGCACCCGGGTGGTGAACGTGCGTCCCGATGCCCACCGGAAGGCGCCGGCGCCCCGATACGCACCCGCCGCCCCGCCCGCCCCGCCCGGACCGTACGGCACCGGCGCATCCGGCTACGCCGGAGGTCAGGGCGCTGGACACCCTCACCCTGCGGGGGTGCCCTCTGGTCAGCTGCCCCCCGCTGCCGGTTACGGACAAGTATCCGGTGGCGCGGGCCCGCACTCCTACGGTCCCCCTCCCGGCGGTCCCGTCCCGCAGGCGCCGGCTGCACCCCCGGCTGGTCAGGTGTCAGCAGCGGGAGGACCGCCACCTCCCGGACCGGACGCGGCGCCCGACGGGCATCACAGCGCGCCGGGACCGGCCGGCCCGGTCGCTGACCTCCCGCAGGGTCAGGGGCTGCCCGGGCCACCGACCGGTGCGGTCGCCCCCACGCACCCCTCGAGTGGCGATCTCCGGGGCACGCCGGGGCACCAGTACGGCGGTGCCGGTGCCGGTACCGCCGGGACAGAACAGGCCCGCCCGGTTGGGCCGCTCTCCCCGCCGGTCCCGGGCCAGCCTGCGCCCGGCGCGTCCACGCAGGCCGGTCTTCCCGAGCACACCTTCGATCCCGCACAGCCAGGAGCCACTCCCGCAGACCCGCGCACCCTGCACCCCACCGAACTGCCGGACCTGGAGGACGTGCGCGACTCCGGGGCCAGTGCGGTGTTCGTGCTCACCGTGGACGACGGCGTGTCGGTGACGGTCAGCGGAAACGGACTGATCGGGCGCCGCCCGCAGGCCGGCCCCGGTGAACGAATCGCGCACCTGGTCGCCGTGGATGACCCCGGCCGTTCGCTGTCACGCACGCACGCCGCCTTCGGTATCGACGGCGATGAACTGTGGGTGCAGGACCGCGGATCGGCGAACGGCACCGTGGTGGTCAGCGCGGACGGGACCACCACACGGGCGTTCCCGGGCACGCGGGTACCGGTGCCCGAGGACGGTCGCATCGAGGCCGGTGAACGCTCCATCACGGTGCAGCGCTGGCGGTCCTGACCGCGCGCCGACAGTCCTTATCGTGCTGCCTGCACTACTGATCGGCCTGCGGGTTTCTCCCCGCCCGGTCCCACGATGCCACCGCCGGGACCATCGATCGAGGTATCCGGTGGGGTGGGGCCAGGGCCGCCGGGGCCGTACTCCGGCGGCGCGACTCCGGGGCCGTAGCCGGGCGGGTGACCGATACCCGGCGGGTCGAGTTCACCGGGCGGCACGGGACTGACCCCACCGGGAGGCGGGGTGCCGGGCTGCGGGCCTGTCCCCGGGGGCGGGTCCGAGAGGCGGACAAATGGCGGCACGTGCCGAAACCGCTGGCTTCGGCACGACCGTCACGTGTTCGCGCGGGCTCAGGCGAACCGGTTCGCGTTCTGGCTGTCGGTGGTCTGGTAGTCCTGACCGCTCTGGGTGACAGCGGCGCCGATCTCGGCGAGCAACTGCTTCATCTCGTTAATGGTCTGGGTCCAGGTGGCTCGGGCCTGCTCGTAGGCGTCCGATGCCGCACCGGTCCAGTCCGACTGCAACGGACGCAACTGGGTGTCCATGTCGTTGAGCTGCTGCTCGATCTTGTTGGCG
This sequence comes from Pseudactinotalea sp. Z1748, assembly GCF_049725185.1. Classification (NCBI taxonomy): domain Bacteria; kingdom Bacillati; phylum Actinomycetota; class Actinomycetes; order Micrococcales; family Cellulomonadaceae; genus Pseudactinotalea; species Pseudactinotalea sp. Z1748. The sequence continues at coordinate 223,627 of NZ_JBMPQB010000002.1, forward strand.
CCGTTGACGATGTCCGCTCCGGCCGTGCTGATGCTTTCGAAATTAGCCTTGAACATGTGGGTTCCTCCCGATCAGCCGAGCCGGCCCTGAAGATTGGTCATCGCCTGTGAGGCGGCGTCATCGGACGCGGTGTATGTGGTCTGGGACTGCTTGAGGTTCTCCTCGAAGTTCTCGAGGCTGTTGATGATCCGGTTGGACTTCTCCCGCCACTGCGCCATCACATTGGCAAACGCTGCAGAACCGGAGCCCTGCCACTGTGCCCCGATGCCGGAGAGTCGTCCTTCGAGGGAGGCGAGCTCCCCATGCAGCGCGGCCTTCGACTCGGCCACGATGTTCGCACCCCGCTGGAGTGCGCCGTCTGCTGCTGAGACTTCGTGTCCCACAGTCACCTCCTGTGTTGTGGCCCCCTCGGGCCGCCGTACTACCACCACCAGGGTGGGCTCACCGTGTGTGGTGAATACCTGCCACTGTACGAACTCACCCCCGGTGCGTACATGGGCAGAGGTCCCCATCGGGGCCGCCGAGCGACGTGCCCATGGTGTCCCCATCGGCTTGGCGCGCCCTTTACAGTGACGACATGAACCCAACCCGGACGCGCCGAACGGGCCTGCGCACGGGACCCGTCGCGCTCGTGGCGCTCGCCGTCTGCCCGGCCCTGGTCGGGTGCAGCGACGCGGAGCCGCACGAGGAGCCGAGGATGCCGGAGGAGTCGGTGGCCGGAACCCGGAACTCACGCACCGAACTGACACTGACCGGGCCGGACGGGCAGGTGCACGCCGACAAGGTCGGCAGCCGGGACCCGGGCGAGGCGCGCTTCAGCGATGCCTCCCAGATCGATCCGCTGGTGATCCGGACGCCGGATGCGGGGGAGTACCGGGTGCGCGTCCGTGGCTTCGACGAGCGTGCCTCCACCGACTTCGAGGACGGGGCGCAGTTGCGATCGTGGGTGCCCGATCGGGTCGAGATCGGGCACCCACGATGATCGACTTCGCCGAGGGCTTCGGGGGTGGCTGGCACGGGGCGGTGACGATCCCGGAAAGCCGTGAGTACACGTTCACCGCATCCCGCACCGATGAGCACTCCCAGCCGGTGCTGCCGGTGGTGCAGGCCTGGGAGGGATCGGAGCCGGACCAGGAGTATCGCCGGGGTGCGGACCGGTGCTGGGCGACCGGGCGAAGCGGGACGGGCCGGTGCGATGCGGGAGCGTGGCAAGGTAGTTCATGGATGGGGTAGTAGTAACTCGGACTGTGCTGAGCCGAGGATTCGGGCGGGGATGAGATGAGTGAGACCACCAGCACCGAGCGGGCTGTGGGCCAACGTGTGCGGGTGTCCGTCGTGGCGGGCGACCGCCGGATGGACATTGCCGCACCCGCCGGCGTCCCGGTCGTGGAGATCACCCCGGGCCTGGCCCGGCACCTGAACATGCTCGAGGCCGGCACCGCCTACGCCGGGTACCGGCTGACCCGCGCCCACGGGCACGAGTTGGACGACGACCGGAGCCTGCAGGCCCAGGGCGTGGTCGATGGTGACGTGCTCACCCTGGTGTCGGGGGTGGACAGCGCCGAACTACGGGTTTACGACGACATCGTCGAGGCCGTGGCCGACGTGGTCGAGAGTGAACAGAAGCCGTGGTCGCCCCAGGACGCTGCCACCACGGCGGTGCTGGCCGCGGTGACGCTGCTGACCACCGTGGCGATCATGCTCACCGGAGCCGGGATGGGCGGCGCATCGGCGCTGGTGACGGTCGCAGCCGCCCTGACCTCGGTGATCCTGCTGGTCTCGGCGGCGGTGATCGGGCGCATCGGCGGGCCACCGGCGGCACCTGTGGCGCTGGTCCAGGTGGCCGCCCTGTACGCCGCCGTGGCCGGATTCACCCTCACCGCGGCCGAATCGTTGTGGGGAGCCCCGGCACTGTACGCCGGTGCCGGGGCCGCAGTGACCGGAGTGCTGGGCCTGTTACTGCTGCGCGACAACCGCGAGTTCACACTGGTCCCGGCGATCCTGGGCGCCGCAGTGGCTGCCGTCGGGGCGATCGTGGAGTTCACCGGTTTCGGACCCGGCCATGTGCTGGCCATCGCCGTGGCGATGGCCGGCCTGGCCGGCATCGGTATCCCGTGGCTGGCACTGTCGGCCACCCCGTTACGGGTGGCCACCGCAAGCGCCGATGAGGAGATCCTGGCCGATCCCGAGGAGTTGGATGCCGAGGAGGTGGCGGGGCTGTGGCATCGCGGGCACCGGATCCAGGTGTCCCTGCGCATCGCGGTCGCACTGCTCACTCTGATCGCCACCCCGATGGTGCTGGGCACCGGGCTGTTCGGACTGGTCCTGCTGTTGCTTGCCTACGCCGGGATGATCCTGAGCGTGCGCGAGTCCTACGCCCGCTTCGACGTCGGCGCGGTGACGTCGCTGGCGGTGCTGGGATTGGCGCTGACCGGGGTGCTCGGTGCGTTGCTGCACCCGACCTGGCGTATCGGTGTCACGCTCGGGGTCGGCATCGTGGCCGCCGCCATCGTGGGCCTGTCCCTGGTGGCGCCCAAGCAGCGGCTCTGGCTGGGTCGGCTGGCCGACGCCGCCGAACTGGCCTGCCTGGCGCTGTTGCTCCCCGCCGCGATCGTGGCCGCCGGGCTGGTGTAGCCGATGGCCTCGAAGAAGGAACTCCTGCAGGCCCAGACGTTCTCCCGGCGCCGGCTCCTCACGGCCTTCGTCTCCGGGGCGCCCGGGGGGCGCGAACTCGAACCGGCCAGGCCGCTGCGCGGGGTGATCACCGGAATCGTGCTCAGTGTGCTGGTGGTAGGCGGCAGCCTGATCGCCGGGCTGTTCACCGGGGAACAGGATGAGGACTGGAAGGTCAACTCCCTGGTGGTGGTCAGCGAGACCGGGGCGCGGTACGTGGCCGTCAACGGCGAGCTATACCCGGTGCACAACATCACCAGTGCCCGGCTGCTCGCCTTCGCCGAGACCTTCCGGGTGGTCAACCTCAGCGAGACACAGCTCAGTGATGTACCACGGGGCACTATGACCGTGGGAATCCCGGGGGCACCGGACGCCCTGCCGCCACCGGAGAACCTGATCAACAACCAGTGGCTCTCCTGTGCCGTCGGTCCGGAGCGGGAGTGGACCTCGCTGAATCCGGACCGCGCCGCACCAGAAGTAGGCAACGCGGCACTGGTGAGCGTCAACGGGCAAACCCACTACGTGCACGGCGGCCACCGCTACCGAATCGCCGACGATGACCTGAACCCGGTCAGCCATGCCCTGGAGTTCCACCCGGATAACGTCTTTGCCGTCGGGGGGCGCTGGCTGAACATCTTCACCGAGGGCACCCCGCTTGCACCGTTCAGCATGGACGGCTTCGGATCCACCCCACCGGGCCCGGCAGCCCAACTGGACCTGGACCTGAGGGTCGGCACGGTCACCCTGCTGCGCAACGCGCAGGGCGAGACCGGCGCACCCCATGTGCTCACCGACGAGGGAGTGCTGGTCGAGCTCAGCCCGCTGGCGGTGACGCTGTACTACCTGGGTACCGGCCTGGGGCCCGACGATGTGGTGACCCTGGACTACTCCGAGCGCCAGAGCCTGCAGGTCGACCCGGCATCGGACCTGGTGCCCTCCGACTGGCCCGAGGAGGTACCCACGGCGTTGGAGGCGGAAGCGACCCCGTGCGTGCAATTGGACCGCGCCGAACCTGAGGACGACGACGCCCCCTCGGCCACCCGGCTGCACGTGGTCGGCACCGAGGAGGAGGTGGGATCCGAGCCGGTGGACGTTGCCGCCGGGCACGGCGCCGTGGTGCGCCAGGACGGGGGCGGCGACCTGGGCGCCTGGATGGTGATCGACGAACGCGGCACCATGTACCAGGTCCCGCCCGGGCACGAACAGGTGCTGAGGCTGCTGGGCTACGACGAACTCGAGCCGCCCCCGGTCCCGGGGCCCTGGGCAGGGTTGTTCCGGCCGGGCCCGACGCTCACGGTCGAGGCCGCCCGCTCCGGGCTTCCGGCCGAGGCGGTGCAGGGCATGGACGAGCACGTCCCTGAGCCCGCGGAGGAGGAGTGACCCAGCGCGGTGGTGCACCGGTGACGTGGCGTCGCGCCCTCGCGGCGGCGCTGGCCGGCGCCCTGACCGTGGGTCTGGCCGCGGTGTCGGTCTCCGGACCCGGCGCCGCGCCGGCGAGGGCGCTGGCCCCCGGACAGGAGTGTGATCCGGAGGATCCACAGTTCGTCACCCAGGCACCGCCCGCCTTCGACGCGCTCGGCATCCCCAGGGCACATCAGTACTCCCGGGGAGCGGGTGTGACGGTGGCCGTGGTGGACTCCGGGGTGCACGCACAGAACGAGCACCTGCGCGAGGTGGTGGTCGACGGGGTGAACGTGGTCGAGGACGACCCCCACGACCGGGATGCCTTCGAGCACGGCACCGTGGTGGCCGGCATCATCGCCGCCCGCCACGTGGACGGATCGGCGGTGCTGGGGGTGGCGCCGGAGGCGATGCTGCAGTCGGTGCGGGTCTACTACGCCGACTCCGAGCGCGCAGAAGAAGAGGATGTGCACCCCACACCGCAGCGGATCGCGGACGGGATCGCCTGGGCGGCGCAGAACGGCGCGCAGATCATCAACGTCTCGATGAGTACCACCGAGGACCACCCGGATCTGCGTGCTGCGGTTCGGGCTGCCTCCGACAACGGCGTGCTGGTGGTGGCCAGCACCGGTAACCGCGGGACCGCCCAGGTGCAGGAAGGCGTGCCCCGTTACCCCGCCGCCTACGACGGCGTGCTCGGGGTCACCGGGGTGGACCGGGCCGGGATCTGGCATGCGGTCGCCTCCTTCGAGAGCGAGCACGTGGATGTCGCCGCCCCGGGCCAGCATGTGCCCTCGGCGTACCTGTTCGGCGGGGACTGCATCTTCTCCCCGGGGGACTCGGCGCCCTCGTCCAGCTGGGCGACCGCCTACGTCTCCGGAGCCGCGGCTCTGGTGGCGGCGAGGTATCCCGACGAGACGCCGCAGCAGTGGGCGCACCGCCTGCAGGCCACCGCAACCCGGGCCAGCACCACCGAGCGCGACGACCGGATGGGCTGGGGCCTCATCCAGCCGGTCGCAGCCCTGCAGTTCATCGATGACGGCACCGCACCCGGGCCGGCCTCACCGGTCCACGGGCCCGCGGAACCATTGCCCGACCCGGCGGCGGATCTGGACCTGGTCGCCTACCCGGACCCGATAGCCCCCGCGCAGCAGGTGACCCGGGCCTGGCTCGTCGGTGCCGCTGCGCTGATCGTACTGGCGCTGCTGTACTCGCGGGTGCCGCGACGTCCTCGGCCGCGCTGATCGCCGGACCCGCCCGACGACGGCGTGCACGCCGCGCCCCGGTGCGCCCGGCCGAACGCGCGCCTCAGGACCGGGTGAGGCTTCGTCGTCGCCGGCTCCTGGCCTGCTGCCCCTCCACTCCCAACAGCACCAAGCCCACCCAGACCAGCACGAACCCGGCCAGGCGCGCCGGTGGCATCTCCTCACCCAGCACCAGCACCCCCAGTGCGAACTGCATGATCGGTGCGATGAACTGCAGCAATCCGACGGTGCTCAGCGGTAACCGGCCCACGGCTGTGGCGAACAGCATCAGCGGCACCGCGGTGGCGATCCCGGCGCCCATCAGGACCAGGCTGTGCCAGGGCTGTCCCAGTGCCGTGCCGGCAGAACTGACGGCGAAGGTGCCGGTACCCGAGCCCGCCAGCAACAGCAGGTACAGCAGCGCCACCGGGGTCAGCGCCGCGGTCTCCACGACCAGCCCCGGCAGTGCCGGTACGGTTCGGCCGAGCCGGTTCTTGGCGAGCCCGTACAGGCCGAAACTACTCGCCAGCACCACCGCGATCCAGGGCACCGTCCCGTACCCGATCGCGATCACCACCACCCCGATCGCGGCCACGCCCACCGCCGCCCACTGGCCAGGACGCAGCCGCTCGCGCAACACGACAACCCCCAGCAGGATGGTGACCAGTGGGTTGACGAAGTAGCCAAGGGCGGCATCGACCACCCGGTCGGTGAACACCGCATAAAGGAACGTCACCCAGTTCGTGGCCAGCAGCACCGCGGCCACCGACAACCCCACCAGCACCCGCCGGTCGGCCAGCAGCGTGCGGACCCGGCCCAGTTTGCGCATCAGCATCAGCAGCCCGGCGCACAACACCAACGACCAGAGCACCCGGTGCGCACCGATCTCCCACACCCCGGCCCCGTCCATCAGCGGGAAGTACAGGGGCAGCAGGCCCCACAGGGCGTAAGCGCTCACCCCGGCGATCAGCCCGGAACGCGAGGTCGGCTCGGCCTGCGGCCGGGGGGTGAGTGGCACAGCGTGAACCTATCCCTCCTTGCGCGAAACAGGCACATCGGTGAGACCAGCCACACACGACCCGCACTGCCGGCCGTGGTGAGGGTTGCCTACACTGGCAGGTAAGACTTCCTTCTTCTCGAAAGGCAACACCATTCCCACTCCACAGTTGCGGGTCGCCATCGTGGGAGCCGGGCCGGCCGGCATCTACGCCGCCGATATCCTCGCCAAGGCCGATCTGGACGTGGCGATCGACCTGTTCGAGCGACTGCCCGCGCCCTACGGACTGGTGCGCTACGGCGTGGCCCCGGACCACCCCCGGATCAAGGGCATCGTGAACGCGCTGTACAAGGTGCTGCAGCGTGGGGATATCCGCCTGATCGGCAACGTGGACATCGGTACCGACGTGACCGTGCCGCAACTGCGGGAGCACTACGACGCCATCGTCTTCTCCACCGGCGCGATCCGGGACGCGGACTTGAACATCCCCGGGGTGGACCTGCCCGGCAGTTACGGTGCCGCCGACTTCGTCTCGTGGTTCGACGGCCATCCCGATGTCCCGCGAACCTGGCCGCTGGAAGCCGAGAAGGTGGCCGTGATCGGCAACGGTAACGTGGCGCTGGATGTGGCCCGGATGCTGGCCAAGCATGTCCCGGACCTGATGGGCACCGAGATCCCGCAGAACGTGATCGACGGCTTGGCCGCCAACCCCGTGACCGATGTGCACGTCTTCGGACGTCGGGGCCCGGCCCAGGCCAAGTTCACCCCGTTGGAGTTGCGCGAGCTGGGCAAGGTGCCCGATGTGGACGTGGTGGTCTACCCCGAGGACTTCGAGTTCGACGAGGGTTCGGAGGAGGCGCTGGCGGCCAGCAACCAGACCCGGCAAGTGGTCAAGACCCTCACCGACTGGACCATGCGCGATCCCGCCGACATGACCGCGTCGCGACGGATCCACCTGCACTTCCTGCACCGCCCCGTGGAGGTGCTGGGCACCGATGCCGTCACCGGGTTGCGCACCGAGCGCACCGAGTTGACCGGGGACGGTTCGGTCCGGGGGACCGGCCGGTTCGAGGAGTTCGAGGTCCAGGCGATCTACCGCGCGGTGGGCTACTTCGGCTCCTCCGTGCCGCAGGTGCCTTTCGACCCGGTGGCGGGAGTGATCCCGAACGAGACCGGCCGGGTGCTGGACGACGACGGTGAGCACGTACGCGGTTTGTATGCCACCGGGTGGATCAAGCGGGGGCCGGTGGGTCTGATCGGGCACACCAAGTCCGACGCGCAGGAGACCATCGCCAACCTGATCCAGGACGTTCATGCGGACCTGCGGGCCGGTGTGTTGCCAGGAGCGCCGAAGGCGGATCCGGAGTCGATCCTGGAGCGGTTGCGGGCCGACGGCGTGCCCTATACCTCCTGGAGCGGCTGGGAGTTGCTGGACGCCCATGAGCGTGCCCTGGGCGAGAAGCAGGGCCGTGAGCGCGTCAAGGTGGTCCCGCGCGAGGAGATGACGGAGATCTCCCGCGGAGGTATGTTCGTCGAGGCTGGTGCGGCCGGCGCACCCCCGGTGGTTTAGGAGGTCACCACCATGGGTACCGGTGTTGGCAACACGGTCAAGACTGCAGGCCTGTTCGCGGTGATGTGGGCGGTGACAATGGCCCTGGGCGCCCTGGTGGCGGCCGGGACCGGGAACTCCTCATTGATCTGGGTCTTCGCCGGCGTGGGCGTGGTGATGACCTTCGTGAGTTTCTGGAACTCGGACAAGATCGCCATCCGGGCGATGAAGGCCCAGCCGGTGACCGAGGCACAGGCCCCGCAGATGTATCGAATCGTGCGCGAACTGGCCGCCAGGGCCGAACAGCCGATGCCGCGGCTGTACATCTCGCCGACCCGGTCCCCGAACGCCTTCGCCACCGGCCGCAACCCCCGCAATGCCGCGGTGTGCTGCACCGTAGGCATCCTGGAACTGCTGGATGAACGGGAACTGCGCGGGGTGCTCGGGCACGAGTTGATGCACGTGTACAACCGGGACATCCTCACCTCCTCGGTCGCCGCGGCAATGGCCGGTGTGATCACCTCGGTGGCCCAGTTCCTGCTGTTCACCGGTGGCGCCGGCCGGCAGCGCACCGGGGGAGCGCTGGCACTGGTCGGGATGCTCGCGATGGCCCTGCTGGCCCCGTTCGCCGCCGGACTGATCCGGATGGCCATCTCGCGCACGCGTGAGTACGACGCCGACGCCTCCGGGGCCGATCTCACCGGTGACCCGCTGGCGCTGGCCTCAGCGCTGCGGAAACTGGAGCGGGGCACTGCGGCCCGGCCGCTGAAGCCGGCGGGCGACCTGGCCGATGTCTCGCACCTGATGATCGCCAATCCGTTTCGGGCCGAGGCGGTCTCCAGGCTCTTCGCCACCCACCCGCCGATGAGCGAGCGGATCGAACGCCTGGAGCGCCGGGCGACCGGGCAGCGCTGACCTGCTCTCGGCGGGCCGCGCGGCCCGCCGGCCCGGCGGCTCGCCCCTCCGGTTCGGGCGGAGGGGATGCGCTACCCCGGGCGATCGATGCCTGCACACGCAACGGAGCCCGGACCCTCGTGTGGGTCCGGGCTCCGTGGTGGTGGCGGGTGCAGGATTCGAACCTGCGAAGCGTGACGCGGCTGATTTACAGTCAGCTCCCTTTGGCCGCTCGGGCAACCCGCCGTATGGTCGGCACTAGCGCCGGATGGCAGAATACCAAGTTCGCGGCGCGGCTGTGACCATCGGGTCGCCAACGTCACACCCCCAGTTCCCCCAAGCATCAAGGAGGGCCACCGTGGCCAGCGTTGCCTCGTTCGACGTCGTGAGCAAGATCGACCGCCAGGAGGTGGACAACGCCCTGAACCAGGCCGCCAAGGAGGTCTCCCAGCGCTACGACTTCCGGGGCGTGGGCGCCGGGATCGAATGGTCCGGCACCGAGGCGGTGGTCCTGACCGCCAACTCCGCCGAACGCGTGCTGGCGGTGCTGGACGTGTTCCAGAGCAAACTCATCCGCCGGGGCGTCTCGCTCAAGGCCCTGGACACCGGTGCGGGGGAGCCGCAGCCCTCCGGTAAGGAGTACCGTCTGGTGGCCACCCTCAAGGAGGGCCTGTCGAGTGAGAACGCCAAGAAGATCACCAAACTGATCCGCGAGGAGGGGCCCAAGGGCGTCAAGACCCAGATCACCGGGGACGAGGTGCGGGTGAGCGACAAGTCCAGGGACAACCTGCAGGCCGTGATAGCGATGCTCAAGGAGGCCGATGACATCGATGCGGCGCTACAGTTCGTGAACTTCCGCTGAGGCGGCTGCGATGAGACGTGGTCATCGTCACGTCCCAACGATTTCGCTGAACGGGCACTGACGTTGTAGCCTCGTTGCGCCGCCCCGATAGCTCAGTCGGCAGAGCGTCTCCATGGTAAGGAGAAGGTCAAGGGTTCGATTCCCTTTCGGGGCTCTGGTTCATCGCGCGGGCTCTGTGGCACGATGCGTTGAGCACGGCGGGGTAGCTCAGACGGTAAGAGCGCACGACTCATAATCGTGAGGTCGCGGGTTCGATCCCCGCCCCCGCTACACGGAGAATCACCAGCACCACCACCTGCCGGAACCGTCGCGGCAGGACCTGCGAGCGTAAGGAAGACCAGTGGCCAGCAAGTCCGCGGACGTCCGCCCCAAGATCACCCTTGCCTGTGAGGTGTGCAAGGAGCGCAACTACATCACCAAGAAGAACCGTCGGAACAACCCCGACCGGTTGGAACTGGCCAAGTACTGCTCCCGCTGCAACGCCAAGACCAACCACAAGGAGACGCGCTGATTCGGCGCTAGCATGAACGGCATGGCACACGTCGATGCCGACTACCTAGGGCGGGTGTTCACCGGAACCCCGCCCTACGTCGTCTCCGAAGTCAAACTCACCGAGTTCGCCGACGCCGTCGGCGCCACCTCCCCGTTGCACACCGATCCCGAGGCGGCTCGCGCCCGCGGCTACCGCCACGTGATCGCGCCGTCGACCTTCGCCGTCGTCGTCGCGCAGCGCGCCGAGGCAGAGTACATCTCCGATCCCGGTGCCGGGATCGACTTCTCCCGCGTGGTCCACGCCGAGCAGGCCTTCGACCACCACCGCCCGATCACCGCCGGGGACCGGCTGCACACCGCTGTGCACGTGGCCGGCATCACCGAACGCGCCGGCATCACGATGGTCACCACTCGTACCGAGATCACCGACGACGACGGCGCGCCGGTCTGTGCGGTCACCTCCACCCTGGCCGTGCGCGGGGAGGGGCGATGAACCCGCTACGCGCCGGCGTCGAACCCGGCACCGAACTGTTCACCGTCACCACCGAGGTGGATCGTGACCGCCTGGTGCGCTACGCCGGTGCCAGCGGTGACTTCAACCCGATCCACTACAACGACCGCATCGCCACCGAGGTTGGCCTGCCCGGGGTGATCGCCCACGGGATGCTGACCATGGGCCTGGCTGCCTCCGCCCTGAGTGATCACCTGGGCGATCCCGGGGACGTGCTGGGCTTGGCCACCCGGTTCACCCGTCCCGTCCCGGTACCGGACCCCGGTCAGGTGCAGGTACGCATCAGCGCCACCGTGCGCAGCGCTGAAGGCGACGTCGCGCTCGTGGACCTGGCCGTGAAGGTGCAGGACCGGGCGGTGCTGGGCAAGGCCCAGGCGAAGGTCCGGCTGCACTGAGATGACCGGTACCCCCTCACTGGCGGAGTTGACCACCCTGCGTGTGGGTGGGCCGGTGCACACGTTCGTGGCCGCAGCCGACCAGGCGACGATCATCGAGACCGTGCGGGGCGCCGACGCCAACTCTCGCCCACTGCTGGTGCTCGGCGGCGGGTCGAACATCCTGGCACCGGATGCCGGATTCGACGGGATCGTGGTCCAGGACCAGCGAACCGGGGTGTCGGTGCAGGAGGCCGGGACCGGCCAAGGCGTGAGGGTCACCGTCCCCGCCGGTCAGGACTGGGACGGGTTCGTCGCCCGGGCGGTAGCAGAGGGGTGGCAGGGGGTGGAGGCGCTGTCCGGAATCCCCGGGTCCACCGGCGCCACCCCGATGCAGAACGTGGGTGCCTACGGCCAGGAGGTCAGCGAGGTGATCGCCGCGGTGCGCACCTGGGACCGGGCCGAGAGGCGGATCCGCACCCTGTCCCGGACCGACCTGGCCTTCGGCTACCGCAACTCGGTGCTGAAGGAGTCGCTGTACGCCCCGGACTCGCCGTGGTTCCCCACACCCAGGTACGTGGTGCTCCAGGTGCAGTTCCAGATGGTGCAGGCTGACGTCTCCGCACCGATCCGGTACGCCGAACTGGCCAAGACGCTCGGGGTGGCGGTGGGCGAGCGGGTGCCGGCGGCACAGGTGCGCGAGGCGGTGCTGGCCCTGCGGCGCGGTAAGGGGATGGTGCTGGACGCCGATGATCACGACACCTGGAGCGCCGGGTCCTTCTTCACCAACCCGATCCTGGACGCCGCCCGGGCCGCGGCGCTGCCGCCGCAGGCGCCACGGTTCGACGCCGGGCAGGGCCGGGTGAAGACCTCGGCTGCATGGCTGATCGCCCAGGCCGGATTCGACAAGGGCTACGGGCTGCCCGGAGCGGCCGCGTTGTCCACCAAGCACACCCTGGCGCTGACCAACCGTGGCGGCGCGCGCGCAGCCGATCTGGTCGCCCTGGCGCGCACGGTACGCGCCGGCGTGCAGGAGCGCTTCGGGGTGGAACTGGTCCCGGAGCCGGTCGTGCTGGGTGGGAGGCTGTAGCGCCGACGCTCTCGCGGTGTGGCGTATCCGCCCCTGACCGGTGGCCCGGAGGTACCTGCCTTCAGTCCCCGGCGAGCCAGTCGTCCACACCGGCCAGCAACCGCCGGCGCACCGAGTCGGAGGCCAGGCTTGCGCGGATCGAGGAGCGTGCCAACTCGGCCAGTTCCGGGTCGGTGAACCCGTGCACCTCCCGGGCCGTGCGGTACTGGTCGGTGAGGCGGGAGCCAAAGAGCAGCGGGTCGTCGGCGCCTAGCGCCACCTGCGCTCCGGCGCCCACCAGTGTGCGCAGCGGAACCTCATCCGAGCCCGGGTAGACACCCAGGGAGACGTTCGAGCCCGGGCACACCTCCAGAGCGATCCCGGCATCCACCACTCGGTCCAGCACGCGGGGATCCTCCGCCGACCGGACCCCGTGGCCGAGCCGATCCGGTCGCAGGGTTCCCAGGACCTCCTCGATATGGTCCGGACCGAGGAGTTCCCCGCCGTGGGGTACCAGGGCCAGCCCGGCCCGGGCCGCGATCGCGAAGGCAGGGCCGAACTCGCTGGTGTCACCGCGCCGTTCGTCATTGCTCAGCCCGAACCCGACCACACCGCCCGGGGAGTCCGAGGCATACCGGGCCGCCAGTCGGGCCAGCACGCGGGCATCGAGGGGGTGGCGCACCCGGGAGGCGGCCACCACGATGCCGATATCCACTCCGGTGGCCGTGCTGGTCTGCTCGGCCTCATCCAGGACCACCTCCAGGGCCGGGGTCAGGCCGCCCACGAACGGGGCGTACGAGGTGGGGTCGACCTGGAGCTCCAGGCGACCGGAGCCCTCCTCGGCATCAGCCTGTGCGGCCTCCCGCACGATCCGGCGCATGGCCGACTCCGAGCGGACCACTGCCCGGGCGGCGTCGTACAGGCGCTGGAAGCGGAACCAGCCGCGCTCGTTGGCCGGCAGCCGCAGTGGGTCCAGCCCGGCGGCATGCTCCCGCAGGCTCTGCGGCAGCCTGATGCCCGCCTCGTCCGCCAGGTCCGACAACGTCTGCGGGTGCATCGAGCCGGTGAAGTGCAGATGCAGATGCGCCTTGGGCAAGGAGGAGAGATCGCGAGGCACGGTCCTACCCTAGGACCCCTCCGGCACTGCCCCGGGCCGGTGCTTCGGCCGGTGCTTCGGCCGGTAGCGGGTGCCCGACGTGATGGGCACCACCTCGCCGCCAGGTCGCTGCGGTCGCCTAACCGCTGCCCGCGCGCGAGGATGAGAGGGTTCTCATCCGGGGTTCATCCGATCGTCATCGTGTTGGAGTGTGGTGCCACAATGACCTCCTCCGGGGCCACGTCCCGCACCGATGCCGACTCCGAGCACGCCGACCTCGCACTCCTGCGCGGTTCCGGCCGCACCGCCATGGTCGAGGCGGCCCTGACCGGCTCGAAGCAGTTCGATCCGGGAACCGACACCGACCTGCAGGTCAGCGTGCACCAGGTGCACCACCGCCCGGGCGCGGGCGTCAGCGTGGGTTACTCGGTGAGTTTCATCTCCCGGGGGCATCGGGTGCACGATTACGTGGTGGCGTCCACATCGCCTGCGGCGACCGGTGGGGAGGGGGTGGCCCTGCTGGACGACGGCGTGCGTCAGGTCAGGATGTGGCGCCGCCCGTTCGACCCGCTGCTGCCCGGGCTGCGCTCGGCAAGCGACCCCGAGGTGGTGAGTTCCTGGCTGCCGGCGTCCGGGTTGGGCAGTGCCGGTGCGGTGGCGATCCGAACGGTCAGTTACCGGCCGACCCGCCGCGCGGTGCTGCGGGTGGAGAGCGCTGCGGGCACGGTGTTCGTCAAGGTGCTGCCCGAGCGGAAGAGTGCAGACCTGATCGCTCGGCACCAGTTGCTCGAATCTGCCGGGGTACCGGCCCCGCGGGTCCTGGCCACGCCCGTGCCGGGCGTGTGCGTGCTCAGCGCGGCTCGCGGCTCGCCGTTGGCTCAGGCGATCGCCGGTGCGGATACCCATCCCGGGAACCTGCCCGAGCCTGCGGAACTGGTGCGCTGGCTGGATCTGCTGCCCGAGCAGACCCTGACGCTGCCCCGGCGACCGTCCTGGTCGGATCGGCTGGACTTCCACACCGCAGCGGCCGCCGCAGCACTTCCGGAGCAGGCCGATGAGGTGGTGGACCTGGGCGCCCGCCTGGCCGAGGCGTTGACCGTGGTATCCGAGGAGGAGGAGGTGCCCACCCACGGTGACTACTACGAGGCCAACGTGTTCACCAATGGTGGCACGGTCAGCGATGTGATCGACATCGACTCCCTCGGGCCCGGCCGGCGCAGTGATGACCTGGCGACGATGCTGGGGCACATAGCGGTCCTGCCGGACCTGGCCCCCCAGGTCTACGCCCACACACCCGAGGTTCTGCAGCGGATGCGGCAGGACTTCGAAACCCGGGTCGGTGCGCACGCGTTGCGCGTGCGTACTGCCGCCGTGGTGCTGTCCCTGATCGCCGGCGCCACCCCGGACCAGGCCCGGGCAAGGCTGCGGATCGCCACCCAGTGGGCGCACGCCTCGGTCCGCACCCGGCGCGGGGCGAACTCGAATCTGAGAGAACTCTCATCTGCATCTCCGGTCCCTCTCATGCACGCCACCGATGATGAAGTCATTGCGAACTCGCTCGGACAGAAGGACGGATGATGAGTAGACGCACATGGACGGCCGCCGGCGCACTGGGTGTGCTGGGCGTGGCCGGTGGCGGCATCGTGGCCATGGCAGATGCGCCGAACGACGCGAGCCTCGAGGGGGTGTCCCTGACCGGTCAGAACGCGGACCAGAGCGCGGTGGAGCGCAGCGGGTCCGCGGTGAGCCAGGTACGCGCCGCTTCCGGTCCGACCAAGGCCGAGCCGGGGAACGTGAGCTTCTCCGCACCCTCACTGACCAGCCCGGTGAGCCCGGACAGCCCCGCAACGCCGCCGAGCCCGAACTCCCCGCCCTCGCCGGTGAGCCCGCCCAGCCCGAACACACCGCCGTCTCCACCCAGCCCAACCAGCCCGCCCAGCGCCGACTCCCCGGACTCCCCGCCCTCGGCTGACTCCGGCGACTGAGGCAGCCGGTCCCCACCGATGGCGGACTCAGGGTGAACTGAGCCGGTAGCCCATTCCGCGCACGGTCTCGACGTGCTCAGTCCCGAGTTTCTTGCGTAGGTAGCGCACGTACACATCCACCACGTTGGAGCCCGGGTCGAAATCGTAACCCCACACCCGGGAGAGCAACTGCTCACGGCTGAGGACCTGACCCGGGTTGCGCAAGAACGTCTCTGCAAGGGCGAACTCGCGTGCGGACAGGTCCACGACCCTGTCACCCACGTGGGCCTTACGGGTGCGCAGGTCCAGGGACAACCCTCCATGGCGCAGCACAGTGGTCTCACCGGACCTGCCATCGGTGCGCAGCCGCAACCGCACCCGGGCGAGCAGTTCCTCGAACTGGAATGGCTTGGCCATGTAGTCATCGGCGCCTCCCTCCAGGCCGGCCACGGTGTCGGAGACCGAGGAGCGAGCGGTCAGGATGATCACCGGCATCATGCTCTGCATCGCCCGGATGCGCTTGAGCGCGGTGAAGCCGTCCTGGTCCGGCAGGCCCAGATCCAGTATGAGCAGGTCGAACTCTCCGGTGACGGCGAGGTCCACCGTCTCCCCGGCGGTACCCACCACGGTCGGCGAGTAACCGGCAGCGCGTAACCCTTTGGCCACGAACGAGGCGATTCGTGGTTCATCCTCGGCGATGAGGATCTGACTCATGCTGCCTGCTCCGTCCTGTCGAGCTGATCGGTGAGGCCGTACAGGGGTAGGACCAGGGTGACCGTGGTGCCTTGTCCGAGCGCGGACCGGATGGTGACGTGCCCTCCGTGGGCCTGTGTGATGGATCGCACGATCGGCAGGCCCAGCCCGGAGCCCTCGATCGCGGGGTCCAGCCGCTCGAACCGCCCGAAGATCTTCTCGAAGTTCTCCTCGGCGATCCCGGTGCCCTCGTCGCGGACCCACAGGTGCAGGGCGGACTGCTCAACGCGGGACCCGATCGCGATCCTGCTCCCGGACTCGGAGAAGCGCACGGCGTTGACGCACAACTGCAACAGGGCCTGGGTGAGCCGCTGGGGGTCCACCGGGGCGGTCACGTCGGCCAGGGAGTCCAGGCTCCACTGACGCTCCCCGAGCAGGCGTGCCTTGCCCAGCACCTCGTCGGTCAACATCGCGATGTCGGTGGGACGCGCGGCCACGAAGTCCGGTCGGCGGGCGCGTGCCAGCGTCATCAGGTCGTCCACCAGGCGGTTCATCCGGCCGATCTCCTCCAGCAACATGTCCTTGGTGGCCTGGGTGTCCTCGGGGTCGCTGGGGTCCATCAGTTCCAGGTGTCCCTGCACGATCGTCAGCGGCGTGCGCAGTTCGTGGCCGGCGTCGTCGAGCAGTTGACGCTGGGAGGCGAAGGCCTGCTCCAGGCGTTCCAGCATCTGGTTGAACGTGCCCGTCAGGGCGGCCAGGTCGTCATTGCCCACCACCGGTATCCGCAGCGACAGGTCAGTGGAGGAGATCGACTCGGCAGTCTCACCCAGCAACCGGATCGGGCGCAGCACCCGGCCCACGGTGAACCAGCCGATCGCACTGATCACCAGCAGGGAAACCACACCCACCAGGGCGTAGAGCTGGTAGGTATCGGCCATGGCCGTGTGCTCGGCGCCCCGGTCGAAAGCCATCACCAGCGTGCCCAGACTCTCGTCGCCCTCGATGCGCACCGGCACTACCGCCGCGCGGTAAGTGGTCTCGGAGGTCTCGATCATGGTGAGCCGCCCCTGCGGGGTGGTGCCGGCGGCGCCTGCGGCGGCCTGGGCGGTGAGGATCTCACCCAGAGCCGCCATCAACTCCGGATCGTCCTCCAGCCGGAGTTCGACGATAGTGGGCGCGGTGTTGCTGAGTTCGCCCTCCAAGAAGGCCAGGCTGCCCTCGTTCGGGGACATCGCGATGCGTTGCAGGCCAGTGCGCAGCAACGCCGCGACCGAGTCGAAGGGCGCGCCGGTGCGCGGGTCCAGTCCCTGATCTGCCAGGGTGTGGAACTCGCTCACGTTGCGTTCCAGCGCGTTGTCGATCTGGGCGTCCACCCGCTCGCGCTCGAAGTAGAACGCGGTCAGCCCGGCCACCGCCAGTGCGAGCATCGCCATGAACACAAGGCTGCCCAGTACGCGCGTGCGCACGCTGATCCCGTGGCGTCCTGCCTTCACCCGGCAAGTATGACCCGTCCACCCGTGGCCGAGGCGCATCGTCCGCCCGGGCCCACGCGACAGATGAACGGCTGCTGACGTGATCTTGGCGACGGTGGTTCGACCTCGGGGTCGGATGCGCGTACACTCGAGGCCGGTGGTTGACGTGCACCAGGCTGGTGTGTGCCCTGAATCAGGGATTCCCGGTCGTCACGACAGCATCGAAGGGCAGTGGCGCAATTGGTAGCGCACCGGTCTCCAAAACCGGCGGTTGTGGGTTCGAGTCCCGCCTGCCCTGCAGAGCAGGTCGTCCCAGGGACGGCCCGCCGAGCACCTTCGCGAGTCGCGTTGAGTGCACCACCTGGACACCCATGGAGTAGGGGAAGACTGTTGTGAGCACATCCACGAACGCGCCCGGTGATCCCGGACGCGACCGGGATGATGACGCCGCCGATCCCGACGGCGCTCAGGCGCAACCTGGCGAGGGTGTCGACAAGGCCCGGGCAAACCCGGCTTCCGCGGGTGAGGATGCCGGCGCCGGCGCGGAGGGCACCGCAGTATCCAGCGGCCGGGATGTAACCAAAAAGGTGCGCCAGGAGGCCCGCAGGTCCGAGGCGGCGGCACGCAAGACCGGGGGCGCCGCGGGCAAGCGGCCTGCGCGCAAGCCGGCCCCGAAGACCTCCGCTGTTCCTGGTCGGGAGGGTGAGGACCTGGGCTTCTTCGCCAGGATCGTCTTGTTCGTGCGCCAGGTCATCACCGAGATCCGCAAGGTGGTCACCCCCACCCGCAACGAACTCGTCACCTTCTCCGTGGTGGTCGTCGTGTTCATCCTGGCGATGATGGCCTATGTGGGCGTGCTGGACTACGCCATCGGCCGGCTCGTGCTGTGGGTGTTCGGCAACTAGTTCTATGACCGGGTTGTGCCACCCGGCCCCAATCAAGTGAGGAAAGCAGGACAGGACGTGTCTGAGGAGACCCCCGACGTGCACGAGCGGACCGACGACGCCGTCGGCGACGGCGCGGCCCCGGCCGAGACCGCCGAGCAGGAGGCGACCGAGGCGCCTGCGCCGACGACGCCAGAGCCCACCGAGCAGGAGGCGACCGAGGACCAGGCGCCAGAGTCCACCGAGGTGGACGAGAGCGCTGCGGCCGGACCGAGCGACGGCGAGGCGAACGGCGACGGCGTGGCCGCCGCCGTGGAGGACGAGGACCCGGTGGAGGCATTCCGCAGGGAACTGCGGACCCTGCCCGGCGAGTGGTACGTGATCCACTCCTACGCAGGATACGAGAACCGGGTGAAGGTCAACCTGGAGTCGCGGATCCAGTCCTTGAACATGGAGGACTACATCTTCCAGGTCGAGGTGCCGATGGAGGAGGTCGTGGAGATCAAGAACTCCGTCCGCAAGGTCGTCAAGCGGGTCCGGGTACCCAGTTACGTGTTGGTGCGTATGGACCTGACCGATGAGTCCTGGGGAGCGGTCCGCCACACCCCTGGGGTGACCGGCTTCGTCGGGCACGCCCACGCCCCGGTGCCGCTGACCCAGAACGAAGTGGTCTCCATGCTCTCGCCGATGATCGAGCAGAAGGCCCCGGTGCAGCGCGCCGGTGCCGCCGCTTCCGGCGCACCCGCAGTGCAGGTGGACTTCACCGTCGGGGAGTCGGTCACCGTCACCGACGGCCCCTTCGACACTCTCCCGGCTACGATCTCGGAGATCAACGCCGAGGGCCAGAAACTCAAGGTGCTGGTCTCGATCTTCGGCCGGGAGACCCCGGTGGAGTTGTCGT
Organism: Pseudactinotalea sp. Z1748; assembly: GCF_049725185.1. Taxonomy (NCBI): domain Bacteria; kingdom Bacillati; phylum Actinomycetota; class Actinomycetes; order Micrococcales; family Cellulomonadaceae; genus Pseudactinotalea; species Pseudactinotalea sp. Z1748. The sequence continues at coordinate 242,703 of NZ_JBMPQB010000002.1, forward strand.
TCAACCAGGTCGCCAAGATCTAGTCGGGGAACGAATCAGATGTGGGGGATCCACCCCCGAACCGGGAGCGCCGCTCTCGGATGCAACCGGGTCATCGCCCATGGCGTGGGCCCACAACACAGGAGAGAAACATGCCCCCCAAGAAGAAGGTCGCAGGCCTGATCAAACTCCAGATCCAGGCTGGTGCCGCCAACCCCGCGCCGCCGATCGGCCCCGCGCTGGGTCAGCACGGCGTGAACATCATGGAGTTCTGCAAGGCCTACAACGCCGCCACCGAATCCCAGCGCGGGAACGTGGTCCCGGTGGAGATCACGGTGTACGAGGACCGCTCGTTCACCTTCATCACCAAGACCCCACCGGCTTCCGAACTGATCAAGAAGGCCGCCGGTGTGGCCAAGGGGTCGGGCACCCCGCACACCTCCAAGGTCGGCTCGCTGACGGCGGACCAGGTCAAGGAGATCGCCCAGACCAAGATGGAAGACCTCAATGCCCGGGACGTGGACGCGGCGGCGAAGATCATCGCCGGCACCGCCCGCTCGATGGGCATCACGGTCCAGAACTGATCAACTGATCACCCCAGTGGGAGGGCCGGCGCGGCCCGCACCACGACTGCACAAGGAGAAGCAGATGACACAGCGCAGCAAGACCTACCGCAAGGCGGCCGAGAAGGTCGACCGTTCCCGCACGCATAGCCCGATCGAGGCGATCCGGCTGGCCAAGGACGGCTCGGGCACCAAGTTCAACGCCACCGTGGACCTGGCCCTTCGCCTGGGCGTGGACCCTCGCAAGGCCGATCAGATGGTGCGTGGCACCGTGAACCTGCCCCACGGCACCGGTAAGACCGCCCGCGTGGTGGTATTCGCCGTCGGCGAGCGCGCCGAGCAGGCCCTGGCCGCCGGTGCCGACGAGGTCGGCGGTGACGAGTTGATCGAGAAGGTCGCCGGCGGGTACACCAACTTCGACGCCGCCGTGGCCACCCCGGACCTGATGGGTAAGGTCGGTCGGCTGGGCCGGGTGCTGGGCCCCCGTGGCCTGATGCCCAACCCCAAGACCGGGACCGTGACGATGGACGTGGCCAAGGCCGTCACCGACATCAAGGGCGGACGCATCGACTTCCGTGTGGACAAGCACGCCAACCTGCACCTGATCATCGGCAAGACCTCCTTCTCCGAGACCCAGCTCGCGGAGAACTACGGTGCGGCCATGGAGGAGATCCAGCGGCTCAAGCCCGCCTCCGCCAAGGGCCGTTACATCAGCAAGGCGACGCTGAGCACCACGATGGGTCCGGGTATTCCGGTCGATCCGACCCGCACCCGGAACTTCACCGAGGAGGATGAGTGAGTCACTGACTCACCTCCGTCTGCGACGGCCCGGTACCCACGCGGGTTCCGGGCCGTCGGCCTGCCGGGCCTGTGGTGGTGTTCACAGTGCCCGGACTTGGAGCCGCGGATCGACCGCGCTACAGTGGAGGCTGCCCAAGACCGCAGGTCGCCCGTCACCCGACGGGGCTAAGCCCGCATGACGCGGGGCCGGCGCAGGTGATCGAGTTCGACCCGGAGTTGCCTCCGGTCCCACGAGCCCCGTCACGTGCGCGGGGCTTTTGTCATGTCAGGCCCGGCTCGCGGCAAGCAACGCGAATAGGAGGGCCCATGGCACGCCCTGACAAGGCAGCCGCGGTTGCCGAACTGACGGAGCGCTTCCGGCAGTCCGACGCCGTTGTGCTGACCGAGTACCGCGGGCTGACGGTGTCCCAGCTCAACGAGTTGCGTAACTCCCTCGGTGCCACCACCACCTACCGGGTGACGAAGAACACCTTGACCGCGATCGCGGCCAAGGAAGCCGGTGTCACGGCCTTCGACGACCAGTTCAACGGTCCCACTGCGATCGCCTTCATCGACGGCGACCCCGTCGAGGCGACCAAGGGTCTGCGCGACTTCGCCAAGGACAACCCGAGCCTGGTGATCAAGGCCGGTGTCCTGGACGGACGCTCGCTCAGCGCCGAGGAGATCAACAAGATCGCCGACCTGGAGTCGCGCGAGGTGCTGCTGGCCAAGTTGGCCGGGGCCCTCAAAGCGACCCTGCACCAGGCGGCCTATGTCTTCAACGCCCCGGCGGCGAAGGCAGTGCGCACCATCGAAGCCCTGCGTGAGAAGCAGGACAACCCAGAGAACTCCGCCGCGGCCTGACCGCCCGGAGACTCACCATCCCCGCTGCTTCTCTCGCAAGCAGTACCAACCAGGAAGGAACGCCAACCATGGCGAAGCTCAGCACCGAAGAGCTCATTGACGCTTTCAAGGAACTGACCCTGCTCGAGCTCTCCGAGTTCGTCAAGCAGTTCGAGGAGACCTTCGAGGTCACCGCTGCCGCCCCGGTCGCCGCTGCTGCTGCCGGTCCGGCCGCTGGTGGCGGCGAGGCCGAGGCTGCCGAGGAGCAGTCCGAGTTCGACGTCATCCTCGAGTCCGTCGGGGACAAGAAGATCCAGGTCATCAAGGAGGTGCGCGCGCTGACCAGCCTGGGCCTGAAGGAGGCCAAGGACCTGGTCGACGGGGCACCCAAGCCGGTCCTGGAGGGTGTCGACAAGGAGGCCGCGGACAAGGCCAAGGAGGCCCTCGAGGGCGCCGGAGCCACCGTCAACCTCAAGTGATCCTGCACACGGGCAGGTTGTCCACCAGGCTGCCCGTGTGATCTCGGCCGAGGCCGAGGCGAGGCCCGCATCCCTGCGAATCAGCGGATGCGGGCCTCGCCCGACCGGCCCCCGCTCTCCTCACGGCCCGGACCGGGGATGTGAACCACTCGGATCACCTCCCCGACACGTCGCCGCACCAGTCACGCTGTTGGACAAGCCTCGCGTCAACGGCTATGCTGTCGCTTTGCGCTGTCGTATGCCCCTGGCGGCCCCCACCGGACACCCGCGCAAGTCACGAATCCATACCGATTCGTCGTGTGCCTGGGCCCGAACCCGGGAAGTCGCCACCGGGATCTAGCAGCGCGCGTGCTCACGATCTGCAGGGAAGGACCCCTCTTGGCTGCCTCGCGCACCCCTTCTGCTCCCACCACCGAAGCTATCGAACAACGAACCGCTTCCCGTCGCGTTTCCTTCGCCAGGATCCACGAACCCCTCCAGGCCCCGGACCTGCTCGGTCTGCAGACCAACAGTTTCGACTGGCTGCTGGGTAACGACCGATGGCTGGCCCGCCTGGAGAAGGATGGCGACCCGGCCACCAACTCCGGTCTGGAGGAGATCTTCGAGGAGATCTCCCCGATCGAGGACTTCGGCGGCACCATGTCCCTGTCCTTCCGCGACCACCGCTTCGAGCCCCCGAAGTACAGCGCGGAGGAGTGCAAGGAGAAGGACTTCACCTACTCGGCGCCACTGTTCGTCACCGCTGAGTTCGTCAACTACACCACCGGTGAGATCAAGTCCCAGACGGTTTTCATGGGCGAGTTCCCGTTGATGACCGATCGCGGCACCTTCATCATCAACGGCACCGAGCGCGTCGTCGTCTCCCAGTTGGTGCGGTCCCCGGGGGTCTACTTCGAACGCAGCCCGGACAAGACCAGCGACAAGGACATCTTCACTGCCAAGGTGATCCCCTCCCGGGGCGCCTGGCTGGAGTTCGAGATCGACAAGCGCGACGCCGTGGGCGTGCGGGTGGACCGCAAGCGGAAGCAGTCGGTCACCGTCTTCCTCAAGGCACTGGGGATGACCGAGTCCGAGATCCGCGAGGAGTTCGCCGACTACCCGGCCGTGCTGGACACCCTGGAGAAGGACACCGTCTCCACCCAGGACGAGGCACTGCTGGACATCTACCGCAAGATCCGGCCGGGCGAGCCGCCCACGGTCGAGGCGGGCCAGGCACTCCTGGACAACTTCTACTTCAACGCCAAGCGCTACGACCTGGCCAAGGTGGGCCGCTATAAGTTGAACAAGAAACTCGGCCTGGACGCCCCGCTGTCGGACTCGGTGCTCTCCCGTGCAGATGTGGTCGCCACCATCCGGTACATGGCCGGCCTGCACAAGGGCGATCGGTCCATGGAGGGCGTGCGTGCCGGGGAGTCGATCGAGTTGCCGGTGGAGACCGACGACATCGACCACTTCGGTAACCGGCGCATCCGCGCCGTGGGTGAGCTGATCCAGAACCAGGTGCGCACCGGGCTGTCCCGGATGGAGCGTGTGGTCCGGGAGCGGATGACCACCCAGGACGTGGAGGCGATCACGCCGCAGACGCTGATCAACATCCGCCCGGTGGTGGCCTCGATCAAGGAGTTCTTCGGCACCAGCCAGCTCTCCCAGTTCATGGACCAGAACAACCCCCTGGCCGGGTTGACGCACAAGCGTCGTCTGTCCGCGCTGGGCCCGGGTGGCCTGTCCCGTGACCGGGCCGGCATGGAGGTGCGCGATGTGCACCCCTCGCACTACGGCCGGATGTGCCCGATCGAGACCCCTGAGGGTCCCAACATCGGTCTGATCGGATCGCTGGCGACCTACGCCCGGATCAACCCCTTCGGCTTCGTCGAGACCCCCTACCGCAAGGTTGTCAAGGGTGTCGTCACCGATGACGTGGAGTACCTGACCGCCGACGACGAGGACCGCTTCGTCATCGCCCAGGCCAACGCCGCGGTCGATGAGAAGGGCCGGTTCACCGAGGAGACCGTGCTGGTCCGGACCCGTGGCGGTGAGGCGATCGACGTGCCCGCCGACCAGGTGGACTACATGGACGTCTCGGCCCGCCAGATGGTCTCGGTGGCCACGGCGATGATCCCGTTCCTGGAGCACGACGACGCCAACCGCGCCCTGATGGGTGCGAACATGCAGCGTCAGGCGGTGCCGTTGCTGCGCTCGGAGGCCCCGTTGGTGGGCACCGGGATGGAGCGGCGCGCCGCGGTGGACGCCGGCGACGTGATCGTGGCCTCCAAGCCCGGTGTGGTGACCGAGGTCTCCGCCGACGCCATCGTGGTGGCGCTGGACGACGGGGGCACCCAGACCTACCGGGTGGCCAAGTTCAACCGCTCCAACCAGGGCACCTCCTACAACCAGCGGGTGCTGGTGGACGAGGGCCAGCGCATCGAGGTCGGCTCGGTCCTGGCCGATGGCCCGGCCACCGATGAGGGCGAACTGGCGCTGGGCAAGAACCTGCTGGCGGCCTTCATGTCCTGGGAGGGGCACAACTTCGAGGACGCCATCATCCTGTCCCAGCGACTGGTGCAGGACGACATCCTCTCCTCCATCCACATCGAGGAGCACGAGGTCGACGCCCGCGACACCAAGCTGGGCCCGGAGGAGATCACCCGGGACATCCCGAACGTCTCCGACGAGGTGCTGGCCGACCTGGACGAGCGCGGTATCATCCGCATCGGCGCCGAGGTCGGAGCCGGCGATGTGCTGGTCGGCAAGGTCACACCCAAGGGTGAGACCGAACTGACCCCCGAGGAGCGGCTGCTGCGCGCGATCTTCGGTGAGAAGGCGCGCGAAGTGCGCGACACCTCCCTGAAGGTTCCGCACGGCGAGTCCGGCACCGTGATCGCGGTGCGGGAGTTCAACCGGGACGACGGCGACGAGTTGCCCCCCGGCGTGAACCAGCTCGTGCGGGTCTACATCGCCCAGCGGCGCAAGATCACCGATGGCGACAAGCTCGCCGGGCGGCACGGGAACAAGGGTGTGATCGCCAAGATCCTGCCCGTGGAGGACATGCCGTTCCTGCCCGACGGCACCCCCGTCGACATCATCCTGAACCCCCTGGGCGTGCCCCGGCGGATGAACGTGGGCCAGGTGCTCGAGACGCACCTGGGCTGGGTGGCCAAGCATGGCTGGGACGTCGGCGTGGAGCAGGCCAAGAGCGGCAAACTGCCGGCGTGGGCCGAGCACTTCGCGCCCGAGGCCCTCAGGGGCGATCCGGAGAGCCCGGTGGCATCGCCGGTGTTCGACGGGTTGCACGAGGAGGAGGTACGCGGCCTGCTGGCCTCGACCAACCTCACCCGCGACGGCGAGCAGCTGGTGGACTCCTCCGGCAAGGCGGTGCTGTTCGACGGCCGCTCCGGAGAGCCCTACCCCGAGCCGGTCTCGGTGGGCTACATGTACATCTTGAAACTCCACCACTTGGTGGACGACAAGATCCACGCCCGCTCCACGGGCCCGTACTCGATGATCACCCAGCAGCCACTGGGCGGTAAGGCACAGTTCGGCGGCCAGCGGTTCGGGGAGATGGAGGTCTGGGCCCTGGAGGCCTACGGCGCCGCCTACACCCTGCAGGAACTGCTGACCATCAAGTCCGACGACGTGCCGGGCCGGGTCAAGGTGTATGAGGCCATCGTCAAGGGCGAGAACATCCCCGACTCGGGCATCCCGGAGTCGTTCAAGGTACTGCTGAAGGAGATGCAGTCCCTGTGCCTGAACGTGGAGGTGCTCTCCTCCGACGGAACCTCCATCGAGATGCGTGAAACCGATGAGGAGGTCTACCGGGCTGCGGAGGAACTCGGTATCGACCTGTCTCGTCGTCCCGACGCCAGCAGCGTCGAAGAGATCTGAGGCGCCGCCCTGCCCGGTCCGCGCACGCGCGATCCGGGCAGGGCGAAGCGGCCCATCGCAAAGTTCCACACGGTGATCCACCGAAGGAAGTAGGAAAAGTGCTCGACGTCAACGTCTTCGACGAGCTCCGTATCGGCCTGGCTACAGCGGACGAGGTGCGCGCCTGGTCCCACGGCGAGGTGAAGAAGCCCGAAACCATCAACTACCGGACCCTCAAGCCGGAGAAGGACGGGCTGTTCTGCGAGAAGATCTTCGGTCCCACCCGGGACTGGGAGTGCTACTGCGGAAAGTACAAGCGGGTTCGTTTCAAGGGCATCATCTGCGAGCGGTGTGGTGTCGAGGTCACCCGCTCCAAGGTGCGCCGCGAGCGGATGGGCCATGTCGAGCTCGCCGCCCCGGTGACCCACATCTGGTACTTCAAGGGTGTGCCCTCCCGCCTGGGCTACCTGCTGGACCTGGCCCCCAAGGACCTGGAGAAGGTCATCTACTTCGCGGCCTACATGATCACCTGGGTCGACGAGGAGGGCCGGCACGAGGACCTGCCCAGCCTGCAGAACGAGATCGACCTGGAGGCCGAGCAGATCACCAAGCAGCGTGATCTGAACATCGCCCAGCGCGGTGAGAAGCTCGAGGCCGACCTGACCGAGCTCGAGGCCGAGGGCGCCAAGGCCGACGCACGCCGCAAGGTCAAGGACTCCGCTGAGCGGGAGATGGCCCAGATCCGCAAGCGCGCCGACGCCGAGCTGGAGCGCCTGGAGCAGATCTGGGACCGGTTCAAGAACCTCAAGGTCGCCGACCTCGAGGGTGACGAACTGCTCTACCGCGAGTTGCAGAGCCGCTATGGCACGTACTTCGAGGGCTCGATGGGCGCCGGTGCAATCCAGAAGCGTTTGCAGTCCTTCGACCTGGAGGCCGAGTCCGAGGCACTGCGCGAGGTGATCCGCACCGGGAAGGGCCAGCGCAAGACCCGGGCCCTGAAGCGACTGAAGGTCGTCAACGCGTTCCTGACGACCACCAACTCCCCGGAAGGCATGGTGCTGGACTGCATCCCGGTGATTCCACCGGACCTGCGTCCGATGGTCCAGCTCGACGGTGGCCGGTTCGCCACCTCGGACCTGAACGACCTGTACCGCCGGGTGATCAACCGGAACAACCGGCTCAAGCGGCTGCTGGACCTGGGCGCCCCGGAGATCATCGTCAACAACGAGAAGCGGATGCTGCAGGAAGCCGTGGACTCGCTGTTCGACAACGGCCGCCGTGGCCGGCCGGTCACCGGACCGGGGAACCGCCCCCTGAAGTCCATCTCGGACATGCTCAAGGGCAAGCAGGGCCGGTTCCGGCAGAACCTGCTCGGTAAGCGCGTGGACTACTCCGGCCGGAGCGTCATCGTGGTGGGTCCGCAGCTCAAGTTGCACCAGTGCGGCCTGCCCAAGCAGATGGCCCTGGAACTGTTCAAACCGTTCGTGATGAAGCGGCTGGTGGACCTCAACCACGCCCAGAACATCAAGTCCGCCAAGCGGATGGTCGAGCGTGCCCGCTCGGTCGTGTGGGACGTGCTGGAGGAGGTCATCACCGAGCACCCGGTGCTGCTGAACCGTGCACCCACCCTGCACCGCCTGGGTATCCAGGCGTTCGAACCGCAACTGGTCGAGGGTAAAGCGATCCACCTGCACCCGCTCGTGTGCGCGGCCTTCAACGCCGACTTCGACGGTGACCAGATGGCGGTGCACCTGCCGCTGTCCGCCGAGGCTCAGGCCGAGGCCCGGATCCTGATGCTGTCCAGCAACAACATCCTCAAGCCCTCCGACGGGCGTCCGGTGACCATGCCCTCGCACGAGATGATCGTCGGGCTGTTCCACCTGACCACCGCCCAGCCCGAGGGTGTCGGTGCCGGCCGCACCTTCTCCTCCATCGCCGAGGCGATCATGGCATTCGACGCCGGTGATCTGGCACTGGGTGCCCCGATCGGTATCCGGATGACGGACCTGGTGCCCCCGACCAGCGGTTGGGACGCGCCGGAGGGGTGGAGCGAGGGCGACTCGGTCACCTTCCCCACCACCCTGGGCCGGGCGCTGTTCAACGAGGCGCTACCGGTGGACTTCCCGTACGTGAACTCCCTGGTGAACAAGCGGCTGCTGTCCTCGATCGTGAACGACCTGGCCGAGCGCTACCCGAAGGTGGCCGTCGGGGCCAGCCTGGACGCGCTCATGGACGCCGGGTTCTACTGGGCCACCCGCTCGGGTGTGACCATCGCGATCTCCGACGTGGTCGCCCCGCCGACCAAGAACGAGATCCTGGCGGCCTACGACGAGAAGGCCGCCAAGGTCCAGGCCCAGTACAACCGCGGTCTGATCACCGACGACGAGCGTCGTCAGGAACTGATCGAGATCTGGACCCAGGCGACCAACGAGGTGGACGAGGCGATGCGGGAGCACTTCCCGCAGCTGAACCCCGTGTACCGGATGGTCGACTCCGGCGCCGCCGGTAACTGGATGCAGGTGCGTCAGGTCGCCGGTATGCGTGGGTTGGTGGCCAACCCCAAGGGTGAGATCATCCCGCGTCCGATCAAGTCCAACTACCGTGACGGACTGTCGGTGCTGGAGTACTTCGTGGCCACCCACGGTGCCCGGAAGGGTATGGCCGACACCGCGCTGCGGACGGCTGACTCGGGGTACCTGACCCGGCGTCTGGTGGACGTCTCCCAGGACGTCATCATCCGCGAGCACGACTGCGGCACCGAGCGTGGGTTGACGCTGAAGATCCTGGAGACCGCACCGGACGGCGCCACCTGGCTGGCCGACACCGTGGAAACCTCGGTGTACGGGCGCTCCCTGGCCGGCCAGGTCACCTCCGCCGACGGCGAGGTGCTGGGTGAGAACGGTGACGACGTCGGTGACGTCCTGATCAGCAAGTTGCACGCCGTCGGGGTCACCGACCTCAAGGTCCGCTCCGTGCTGACCTGTGAGTCCCGCGTGGGTACCTGCGCCACCTGCTACGGGCGCTCGCTGGCCACCGGTAAGCTGGTCGACATCGGTGAGGCCGTCGGCATCATCGCCGCCCAGTCCATCGGTGAGCCCGGTACCCAGCTGACCATGCGTACCTTCCACACCGGTGGTGCGGTCAGCACCGAGGACATCACCCAGGGTCTGCCCCGTGTGACCGAGCTGTTCGAGGCCCGCACCCCGAAGGGTGAAGCACCGATCAGCGAGGTCGCCGGACGAGTGGCGATCGAGGAGACCGAACGCTCCCGCAAGCTCGTCGTGACCCCCGACGACGGCAGCGAGGAGATGTCCTACCCGGTCACCAAGCGTTCGCGTCTGCTGGTCGCCGACGGCGATCACGTGGCCGTCGGACAGCAGCTCGTGGTCGGTGCGGTGGACCCGAAGAAGGTGCTGCGCATCCTCGGCCCCCGCGCGGTACAGAAGCACCTGGTGGACGAGGTGCAGGAGGTCTACCGCTCCCAGGGCGTGGACATCCACGACAAGCACATCGAGGTCATCGTGCGCCAGATGCTGCGCCGGGTGACCGTGCTGGACTCCGGGGACTCCAGGCTCCTGCCCGGTGAGCTCTCCGAGCGCACCGTGTTCGAGGACGAGAACCGCCGGACCGTTTCCGAAGGTGGCCAGCCCGCTTCCGGACGGCCCGAGTTGATGGGGATCACCAAGGCCTCCTTGGCCACCGATTCCTGGTTGTCCGCGGCCTCCTTCCAGGAGACCACCAAGGTGCTCACCGAAGCCGCGATGAGCGGGCGCTCGGACTCCCTGCGTGGCCTGAAGGAGAACGTCATCCTCGGTAAGCTCATCCCGGCCGGCACCGGCCTGCCCCGCTACCACAACGTGCGGGTCGAGCCCACCGAGGCGGCCAAGGCCGAGTTGTACCCGAGCTTCGGCTACGACGAGATCGACTACGGTCCGGCCGGCGACGGCGGCGAGTCCATCGCGCTGGAGGAACTGGATCTCGGGCAGGGGTACGAGGCGCCGTACCGCTGACCTCCTGCTCGACACTGAACGGCCCGGCACCGACACAGGTGCCGGGCCGTTCGTTGTTCGCAGCCGGAAGGGGCTCGTCAGGTCCGGATGTCCGCCGCCGCCAGGTCGTGGTGCAGGTCGCCGGAGACCAGCAACTGATACTCCCAGACGCGTTTGCGTGAGTCGGCAGCGTCGGAACCGAGGTGAGTCGCGCCGTCGCGCCCATGCTCGCCCGAACGAGACGCCCCGACGGGAGTGCGGCCGCCCGGGTGGGACCCGCTGTGGTGCGCCCGACCGCCGGGGCGGGCGACGTCGGGGGCGCGGCTGCCGGGGCGAGTCCCGTCCTCGCCGGCTCGGCTGCCCGGGCGAGTCCCGTCGTCGTCGGACTCGGTCCCGGAAGGGACGGCAGGGTGCAGGAAGATCTCGCTGCGGCCGGCCGGCAACTGAGCCATCAGGGCCCGGTAATGGGCGCGCAGGTCCCCGTAACCGGAAATCTCCTGCCCCGGCCGGAAGTCGGTGCAGATCGCCTCGGGCAGGGCGACCCCGGCCTCGTCCGCCGCCGCCAGGAGCGCCGCGTGTCCCGCGGTGCCGTGGGTGAACGCCGGGGGCAGCACGCGGGGCAGTCGCAGCGGCACCCGGTGCGCGGCCGCCACCGCCAGCGCCTCGACGAGTACCCCGCCCGGACGCACCGCCTCCGCGCCCACCCCGTACAACGCGGCCGTGTGCAGGTCCAGGTGCGCCGGTGTGCGGCCGTGGCGGACCATCCGGTCCCACTGGCGTTCGATCTCGGCGTGGATCTGCTCACCGGTGGCCCCGGCAAGCATGGCCGGCGCCAGGGCCACGTGAAGACCGACGGCGATCGGCACCTGGGCTTCGAGGGCTGCCGCGGCATGGGGTGCCTCCACCAGCACCGAGGCGGCGTGCAGCCGACCGGAGACGCCCAGTTCGATGATCGCGGCGTTGACGGCGGGGTCGAAGCCGAAGTCGTCGGCGGTGATGGTCACGGTCCGGCCGCTCATCGGCTCCTCGGGTCCGTCCCGGTACCGGGAGTGGCCGGCTCCTCCACGGCCTGCTCCGAGGGGCGCGCGCCGGCCTGCTCCGGCCCGGGCACCAGCGCTACCTCGGAGATTGCGGGGCGTTGGAACCGGACGAACACCGACAGCACCACGGACGCCGACACCGCTAGGGCCGGCATGTAGGAGATCAGGAAACGGGCCGCGTCGCCGGGCCGCTCGCCGGGAACATCCCCGCTGATGAACCCGTACCGAGCCTCCACCAGCAGGAACGCCAGGCCGATGAAGGCGGCATTGAGCCGGTTGAAGAATCCGAACGCGGCCAGGAACATCCCTTCGCGGCGCTGCCCGGTGCGGGCGGTGTCCTCATCCAGCAGCCGGGCCACGATCAGGTCCATCGTGGCCATAACCCCGGAGTAGCCCAACCCGACCAGCAGCCCGTAGGCGATCGCCGTGGCCAGGGATTCGGCTCGGGACAGGCTCAGCAGCGCCAGCGCCAGCGTGAGCAGCGCGATCCGCCAGACGAGTTCGGGTCCGAAGCGCCGCACCAGCAGTGTCCAGAGCGCCAGGCACAGCACCGAGGAGCCGATCACCGCAGCGAGCAGATAGGTGGCGTAGGCCAGATCCAGGTCCAGGGTGAAGGTGACGAAGAAGGACACCGCGGCCAGCACCAGGGCCATCCCGGAGGAGTAGGCCCCCGAGGTGAGCGCGATCAGCCAGAACTTGCCGTTGCTCGCCATCGCCTTGATGGAGGCAACGATCCTGGGCCGGTCGGTGCCCAGGGCGGCCGGGTCCTCCCGGGCGCCGAGTGCGGAGAAGGTGATCACCACGGCGGCCACGCCCCCGAACACCACCGCCACGCTCACGTAACCGAAAGCGTCGACCAGCATCGGGGAGGCTGCCACCGAGATGATCATCGCGAGCAACTGGAAGCCCTGGCGCATCCCGTTCGCCAGCGCACGGCGCTTCTCGTTCCGGAACAGTTCGGGCAGCAGCGCGCCGTAGTTGGCGTTGATCATTGAGTCGGTGGTGCCGGTGATGATGGTGAAGACGGCGAACCAGACCACCAGAGCTGTGCCGGTGAGGGCATCGGGTGGCCAGAAGAAGCAGATCAATCCGATCGCCAGGGCCGGGGTAGCCAGGACCATCCACGGCTTGCGGCGTCCGAAGCGGGTGCGGGTCCGGTCCGACAGGAAGCCGTACACCGGGTTGTCCAGGGCGTCGATGGCGGCGTAGACGCCCATGGCCGCAGCGAAGGCCCTGCCGTCCATGCCCAGGGCCACCACGTAGAAGTAGGTACCCAGGGTGTTGAACATGTTGATCGGGATGGAGGTGCCGAACATCCCGACGGCGTATCGGGCCGGGGAGGTGGCACGCACGCCCGGTCCAGGGGCGCCGTCGGGAATCGGCCCGCTCGGTCGCGCCATGGTGATCCTCACCTCGGCGGGTGCGCCCGCTGCGAACCCGTCCAGAGCACAATAGCCCGCCGGGTCGTCGTCGGCGGCGGGTTGGGGCATGCGGTGGGGCGCGTTGCGCCGCACCTCTTCGGTGGGGCCACCAGGGGTATGTCTTTCGTCGCCGATCCACCATGC